>JAGHSS010000272.1 GCA_018065745.1 Candidatus Neoflavobacterium equi
CACAGGCTTCTGAAATTGTCCTCCAAATCTAAAAGAGGATATTTGAAAATCCAATCCCACTTTTAATAATGAAACATGACCACCAGTCAAATTGAGATCATAACCATATAATTGATTTGCCTCATAGGTCTCATAAGCATAACCAACCTGAGGTATAAGCTTCATCTCTTTTATTGGAAAGGTATACAATAAGGTTGTGTTTAAATTCAACTGGTTTCCAAATTTATATGATTCCTTATTATCCGTCTTTAACGTATAACTGACAAATTGTTGTAATGCCAAATTTCGATATGAAAGTGTGTAATCTGCAGATCCAATATAATCAAAGGAACCCGTTCCCAACTGATACCCAGGATTAATACTCCCGTTGTTGTCTGCGTCATAAGTACCTACAGGCAATTTTAAACCTGCGCTGACACGTATGTTGTGGTTCCAATTTCTACCTTCTGCAACGTTTCTCAACAGGTTGTAATTCCCCAAAACAGTAACGTCTCCAAATCCCCTTAATGGCTGTTTGCCTGTTGCGGTCATTCTGTAATTTGAACTGTAAGGAACAATTAAAGAAATTGAAAATTTGGCATTGATTTTTATACCTCCCCAAAGTTGGTAGGTCTGATACACTTCTTTGCGTTTGTCTTCATTGAAAAACATGCCTTCCCTTGTAGAATAATGTTGATTAATGGATCTGAAACCAATAAAGCTTTGATCTTCAATGGGTGTAAAACCAAAACTACCTCCTGAAGCACCACCACCACAAAAGTCACAATCCTCTTCAAAATCTGGAATCGCTATTCTTGAGGTAAAAGAATGAGACAAGGAATCTATGTTGTTTCCATAGTGAACGCTTGGAAACATGGCTATAAGTAATAAAATAATATATGGCATTAGTATTCTGATAATTTAGAATTAGAAATAAATTGATGATCTGTCAGGGTTTTTAAAAAAGCTATAATGGCTACTTTATCACCTGCAGTTAATGAAATTCCACGTTCTAGCATGGGATCTAAATTTGGATATGAAACTACCCCATCTGTATAGTGATTTAAGACAGCTTCTAAAGTTAAAAACCTACCGTCGTGCATATATGGAGCCGTTAATTCTACATTCCGTAAACTGGGAACCTTAAATTTGTTGCGATCTGCGTCTAACAAGGTGGTCTCATACCTTCCCAAATCCATCAAATTTGGATGCATGGTCAATCCGGTATTCCGATAGCTGCCGTCTGTAAATAAAGCCGTAGCATGACAACTACTGCATTTTGAATTGAACAAAGCATAGCCGGTCGCTTCCAGAGCTGTGAATGATTTTGACGGATCTTGCATCACTTGATCATATTTGGAATGTGAAGAATCAAAGGTCAACATAAATTGAGCCAAGGCATTTAAAAAATTTCCGACGGTAATATTAGAAGCTCCAAATGCTTGAACAAACATCTTAGCATAAGTTTTATCTTGTTTTAAATAGTCCAAAATTTGCTGTAAACTCTGATCCATTTCCACTTCACTGGTTAAGGGAATAATTGCCACATGATCTAGAAATGTTGCAGCGCCATCCCACATAAATGACTCTTGAAAAGCTACATTCTGTATTGCAGGTGTATTTCTCCTTCCTACCCGATCATAAACTCCATGAGAAAGATTGTGCCCGTGATGTGTAAAAGCATGAGACTGAAGGTGACAAAACCCACAGGAAACGACTCCGTCTGAACTTAAATTACCATCATAAAAAAGCTTTTTTCCCAAAGCGATCCCTGCAGCAGTCAATGGATTTTTTGCGTTGTTGTAAACTGCTGCAGGAAAATGCGCAGGTTCATTTAATGCAATTGGAGTTGGAATGGAGGTATAGGCTATTTCTTCATGTTGACAACCAGCCAACACGAAGAAAATTAAAAACAGTAAAAAACGCATCAGCTAGAAATTGTGCAAATGATGAACTTTAAACATGTTTTTTAAATTGGCTGTAACTTGAGAAACCTTATCACCACCCATTATTTGTGCTTGATCAGAAAGCGATATGGTATGCGCTCCTTCAAAAACTTTTGAAAGATCAACCATAATGTGTACTTGAGGAGTACGTTCTGTTCTCACAAAGGCTAAATCTGTAAAATTTAAAGTGATTGTACTGTAATTGTATGCCGTACCCGTTTTACCCGTGTGAATTTTAAAAGACTGGGTAGTATTTACATCTTGGGTAAAGAAGTATCCTTCCATAGAAAAAAACTTATAGCCAGCACTCCAGCTCCACAACATAGCTGCATTTTGTGCTACTGCTAAGAAATCTCCTTGATTGGAGCCTCCTTGATTGTAGGTAGATTCATCAATTCCCAAACCAAATGTAACTGCTGTGTAGTTTGCTTGAGGAATGTTTGCCAAGGTTATATTAGATGTGGAACCATTTACTTCTGTTATCACAAAATTTGAAAGTTCCTTTGGCAGGACAAATTCAGTCCCATCTTCTTTTGTAAGTACAATATTAGAAATGATGTATTTTACTTGTTCAATGTGTACTTTTTCACCTGCTGCAGTGGTGTAAGGACTGTTGAAAATTAGATCAGAATCATTAAATATATGGTCAAATTTTAAAGTTAAAGACCCATTTTGTAGGTTTTCAGAAATTTGATCGTCAGAAGATGAACAAGAGGTAAGTGCATAAGAA
>JAGHSS010000094.1 GCA_018065745.1 Candidatus Neoflavobacterium equi
CAGCTAAAATAAAGATTATTTTTTAATTAATCCCATTTCTACCAAGCTTTCATATAAAAAATATCCAGCTGTAATGTCTGCAATTTGTTTTGGATGTTGTGCGTCAATACAGTTATCTAAACAGTTCAATGGCATTTCACTGATAGGGTGCATGAAGAATGGAATAGAGTATCTTGAAGTTCCCCACAATTCTCTTGGTGGATTAACCACTTGGTGAATAGTTGATTTCAAACGGTTGTTTGTATGTCTTGACAACATATCTCCAACGTTGATTACCAATTGATCGTCTTGAGCAATAGCGTCAATCCATTCTCCTTTGTGATTTTGAACTTGTAACCCTTTTCCTTGAGCTCCCATTAAAAGAGTAATCAAGTTGATGTCACCGTGAGCAGCTGCGCGAACAGCGTCTTTAGGTTCGTCTAAAATTGGTGGGTAGTGGATAGGTCTTAAAATACTGTTTCCGTTTTTAACGAAGTTGTCAAAATAGAATTCGTCTAATCCCAAGAACAAAGCCAAAGCTCTCAATACATAAACGCCAGTTTTTTCTAGCATTTTGTAAGCTTCTTTTCCTGTTGCGTTGAAGTCAGCCAATTCATTAACAGTAACGTTTGCTGGATATTCAGCCTCTAATTTTGGATCATTTTCAACAAATTGTCCAAAGTGCCAAAATTCTTTTAAGTCTCCCGTTTTGCGTCCTTTAGCAGATTCTTTACCAAAAGAAACATAACCTCTTTGACCACCGATGCCTGGAATTTCGTATTTTGATTTAACATCTACAGGTAATTCAAAGAAGTTCTTTACTTCACCGTATAATTTGTCAACCAATTGATCATCTAAAAAGTGACCACTTAATGCTACGAATCCAATTTCTTCGTAGGCTTTTCCGATTTCATTTACAAATTTTTGTTTACGTATCGGGTCATCCGATAGGAAATCACGTAAGTCAACACTTGGTATGTTTTGCATTGTACTTAGTTTTTGTTTTTAATTAACCGCCCAAAAGCTTTGATTACAAAATTAAAAATTATTTTTAAACAATTTATCTAAAGTTATCAACAAAATTTGATTATTTGAATTAAAAAAACTAAAAGGTAAAACTTGCGATGTTTTTGTTGGAGAAAAGTATGATTTTGGGATTTTAATTGGTTTAAATTCAAAAAAAAGCATTTTTATTAAGAATTTTTCCTTTTAAAAAAGGTAAATTGAAGGAGTATGTTGTCCTATAAGCCTGATATTAAATATAAACCAATAAATTATAACGTATGGATTACCAACAATTACACGACAAAAGTATACAGGATCCTGAAGCCTTTTGGAGTTCATGGGCAGATCAAATTCCCTGGTTCACCAAACCTACAAAAGCCTTTAATCACGATACACAACAGTGGTTTGAAGACGGAGAATTAAATGCGTGCTATGCCGCTTTGGACCTGCACATAGTTCAGGGGTATGGCAAACAAAAGGCGCTGATATGGGAGTCTGCAGTAACGGGAAAGCACGAGATATATACATTTGAGGAATTGCATCTTGAGGTATCCAAACTGGCAGGAGCTATGGAAGCGCTTGGATTGATCAAAGGGGATACTGCTGTGATTTACATGCCCATGATTCCTCAGGCAGTCTTTGCCATGTTGGCCTGTGCGCGTTTGGGGATTGTGCACTCTCTGGTATTTGGAGGCTTTTCTGCCAAAGAACTGGCTAGGAGAATAAACCACCTCAATGCCCAAATAATACTGACAGCCTCAGAAGGAGTTGAATATCAAAAATACATCAATTATGCCGCCTTGGTAGATGAAGCAATAGACCAATTGAAAATTGACCTTCCTTACCTTATTAAGTACGACCGTGGTTTGGGTTCCAACTACCAAATGCGCTATCCATTTTTTGATTATGACATCATGATCAAAACTGCGGCTCCGGTGGATTGTACAATCGTTCCCTCATCTCATCCGCTTTATGTTTTATATACGTCTGGTACCACAGGGCATCCCAAGGGTATTGTGAGAGATACAGGGGGCTATGTCACCGCACTCAAGGGATCCATGAAAAAGATTTATGATATGAATCCGGGGGAAGTATTCTGGTGTGCGTCAGACTTGGGCTGGGTTGTGGGACACAGCTATATTGTATACGCCCCGCTGTTAAACAGAAACACCACGGTCTTGTATGAGGGCAAACCTATAAAATCTCCAACCCATGATGTTTTTTGGAAGATCATTTTCAAACATCGGGTCAAAGTACTCTTCACGGCACCTTCTGCCATCAGATTGATTAAAAGAGAGGATCCTACCCCTTTATATTTAAAGACACACACCTTAAATTCACTTAAATATATATTTTTAGCTGGAGAAACAGCGGATAAATCGTCTGTGGAATGGCTCCAAAAAAACTTTAAAATACCCGTGGTTGATCACATTTGGCAAACAGAAAACGGTTGGCCAATGATTACCAATATGGCGGGACTCGGTTTACAAGAGTGCCCTATGGGTTCTGTGTGCAAGCCAAATTTTGGATACGATATAAATATATGCCGTACCGATGGTTCTGAAACAGCTCCTTTTGAAGAGGGGCAGCTGCTGATCAAACTTCCTTTGCCACCGGGTAATTTAATTGGTTTGTGGCAGGATATGGACGGCAATTACAAGACCTATTATTTGGATCCCTATCCTGGTTTTTACCTGACCGGAGATTTGGGGTATCAGGATGAACACGGCAATTTTTTTATTACGGGAAGAAGTGACGATGTCATTAATGTATTTGGACATCGGATATCCACCTCCAGAATTGAAGCAGTTTTGAATGAAAATGCCAACGTAGAAAACTGTGCAGTCATTGGGATTTCTGATTCGTTGACGGGGCAAATCCCAGTTGCATTTATCGTGCTTAGTAGGCAAAACAATTGGGATGTGGAGGATTTGAAAAAAACATTGATTCAAGAAGTTAGAAAAGAAATTGGAGCAGTGACCAATTTTAAAAATATTCATATCTTAGACAAACTTCCGATCACCAGATCTGGAAAGATAATGAGAAAACTACTACGCGATTTAGTGCAAGAGACACTGGCTGAATATCCGCCAACCTTGGAGGATGTTCAAGATGTGGAGCGCATCAGAGCTGTGCTGAATCAGAAAAATTAACGCTACAAACCAAAAAAAATAATATAGTTCATGAGCTATTATAAAATTGAAAGTTTAGAAGAGTATTTCAAGCACTACAAGAAGTCTATTAGAGAACCGAGGAAGTTCTGGGGGAAAATTGCAGAGGAAAATTTTACCTGGTACCAAACTTGGGAAAAAGTAATGGATGTGAATCTTATAGATGCCGACATCAAATGGTTCACCAATGCAAAATTAAACATTACAAAAAACTGTATTGACAGACATTTAAATAAAAGAGGGGACAAGAATGCCCTCATTTTTGAGCCCAACAATCCAGAAGAAGAAACCCAGTACATCACCTACAATCAATTGTATGAACGCGTATGTCAAGCGGCAAATGGATTGAAGAAGTTGGGGGTTGAAAAGGGAGATCGCGTTTGTATATACCTGCCGATGATTCCTGAATTGGCAATCTTGACTTTGGCATGTGCTCGTATTGGTGCCATTCACTCTGTGGTATTTGCTGGTTTTTCATCTGCTGCATTGGCTTCACGTATTGTGGATTGCGACACAAAATTGGTGATTACCTCTGACGGTTCTTACCGTGGTGAAAAACAAGTGCCTTTAAAAAGTATTGTGGATGAAGCTGTGAAACAATGTCCGTCCGTGCAAAAGGTAATGGTTGTTAAACGCACCAATATTGATATTGCTTGGAATGAAACATTGGACGTTTGGTTTGAGGACGTCATTGCTAATTGCTCTAAAAACAACAACCCAGAAGTCATGGATGCAGAAGATGTCTTATTTATTCTGTACACTTCTGGTTCAACAGGTAAACCTAAAGGTATGGTGCATACAACCGCTGGATATATGGTGTATGCAGCCTATAGTTTTGCTAATATATTTGATTATAAAGAAGACGATATTTATTGGTGCACGGCTGACATTGGCTGGATTACCGGGCATACTTATTTGTTGTATGGACCTTTGTTGAATGGGGCAACCACGGTTATGTATGAAGGGATACCAACATATCCTGATTTTGGAAGGTTGTGGCAGATTGTTGAAAAACTGAAAGTCACACAATTCTATACCGCTCCAACCTTGATTAGATCCTTGGCTAAAGAGAGTACTTCATGGGTTGACTCTAGGGATTTATCTTCTTTAAAAGTAATTGCCTCTGTGGGAGAACCTTTAAATGAGGAAGCTTGGCATTGGTACAACAACCACGTTGGAAAGAAAAAATCTCCTGTGATTGATTCCTGGTGGCAGACAGAAACCGGCGGTATTATGTTGACTCCACTGCCGTTTATCACACCAACAAAACCAACGTATGTCACCTTGCCAATGCCGGGAATATACCCGGTTTTAATGGATGAAAGAAACAATGAAATTGAAGGCAGCCAAGTGGTGGGAAGTCTGTGTATTAAATACCCGTGGCCTTCCATGGCAAGAACCATTTGGAATGATCACAAACGTTTCAAAGAGACCTATTTTTCAGAATTCCCTGGGAAATATTTCAGTGGTGATGGCGCCTTGAGAGATGAAGTGGGGTATTACAGAATTACCGGTAGGGTGGATGATGTCGTTATTGTTTCTGGTCATAATTTGGGTACAGCTCCAATTGAAGATGCCATCAATGAGCATCCAGCCATTGCAGAATCTGCAATTGTGGGATATCCGCACGAAATAAAAGGGAATGCGTTGTATGGTTTTATCACCATTAAAGAAACGGGGGAGTACAGAGATCGCAACAATTTGATGAAAGAGATCAACCAGCAAATTGCCAACAGCATTGGACCAATAGCCAAATTGGATAAAATACAATTTGTCAATGGCCTGCCAAAAACGCGATCTGGAAAAATTATGAGACGTATTTTGAGAAAGATCGCAGAAGGAGATTTTGAAAATTATGGAGATATTTCCACCTTGCTCAATCCAGAGATTGTGATAGAGATTGAAAAGGGTAAAGTTTAAATCTCAAAAAATATAAAAGAAGAGTAAAAAGAAAAGTCCACAGTTTGTAGCTGTGGACTTTTTATATTAATAGTCTAATTTGACGTGTTTTGCTAGTTTTAAAAACAGCAAACCAATTAGATAGGCATTTCCAGAAGTATTCTGTCTGTGATTTTTTGTAAGATTGTACATATCACATAACTCTTCAAGAGAGGAACTGCTGTCATAAGAAATTTTCTTTTTTAAGTTGTGCATCACATTAACATCCAAAATGATGTTTTTCAGTTTGCCCAAACCATTGCGTTTCAGTACTTGATTGATCATTTCAATATCAAGATTGGTGTTTAAACCTACCAAATACGCATTTTTAATGTAATCCAAAAATTTAGAAATAGCTTCCAATTCTGTATACCTTACCACTTGACCAGAAATTGTTGGATTGATGTGCACTGTCGTGGTTGTATTTCCCCTTTGGTCTATATACAATTCCAAGTAGTCATTTACAATCAATTCGTTATTGATAATGCCCACACAACCAATGGATAAGATGGAGTCATTCTTCCAATCCAATCCGGTTTTTTGACAATCAAAAACTACAAATCTTGCACCGTCATCTGTTTTACTTTGTGTTCCACTAAATGTGTCAGTGTATTCTTTCCAGAATACGGGGTCTGACTTTCCTATCAACCATTCCATAATATTAAGTAAAGTAAGTTAATTGAAACCTGTTTTTAATTAAATCCTGTAATTGTGAAATCACTTTGATACACGATTTTAATTTGGTTATGTCCAATTTTGTTAATTCTTTAATCGGTAATATATCACCATCCACTTCATCTTTAAGTCCGTATTCAGTTTTCAGCCAAAGCACATCGTGATATGCTTCAGCGCATTGTAAAAATAAATCTTCATTCTTTTCATCAATCTCCGCCAACATTTTATAGCGTTGGTTTGTGTTTTTATGACCAATGATATTTTTGTTCAGTACCAACACACGTGCTGCATTTACCAACGGAGTAAGTACTTTGTTTTTCAAGTCAAAATATTCCACACCTTCTGGATTGGTCTCCAAGTTTAGATTTCCAAAGAAACTCAATCCTGGAGGACTCTTAATGACTTCCGTTCCCAAATAAGCATAGAACATTTTATTGTCTGCAATTTTGGTTGAAACCTCTTCAGTCAAAGTTCTTTCAATGATGTGATCTCCATAAATAAAGTCAAAGTCAAAGAAAGTAGCGTTGAAAGTATTTCCCTTTTTACCAGGTGTACTGATCCACAAGCTGTACTGGTTCATCCAATCTGTCAACGACTTGCACCACAATGGGTTGGTTGCCATATTGAGATTTACACAGCGTTTATATCCAATTTTAACAAAGGTGTCTACAACAAATTCAGCCAATTTCAAGAAGTATTTCTGAGTGTTGTCATAATTCTCAGGGCTGACATCATTAAACACAATCATATTGTCAACATCTGTAAGCAACGTTTGTTCACTGCGCCCTTGACTTCCCAAGTTGAACCAAGCAAATGTGGACGGTGTAGGTCCCAATTCTTCAATTCCAAGTTCAATAATACGGTAGGTCAACGCCTTTGTAATTTCTGATGCCACATTGGTTATATGAGACATCGGTATGTTTTTGTCTACAGAATTTTGAATCAAATTGGTCAGTTTTTCTCTGATTATTTTAAGTTCTGTAGCAGAATTTGCTTTTTTAATACGTTTCAATAGCACGCCTGGGTTATTGGCTTGAGCCACCACAACGTCGTGTTCAGAGATGATCCCGCTGATGTGCGTGTTTGGAGTCCCGTCTTTAGTTACACACAGGTAACCCACATTGTGTTTTAACATCATCATTTGAGCTTCTGCCAAGGATATGTTTTCAGTCACTGTTACTACCGGGCTTGACATGATGTCTGACGTTTTGCAGTCAACTTCAAAAAGACCTGTAGCAATTTTAGCTCTCAAATCGTGGTCGGTTACAATTCCAATTGGGTAGTTATTCTCTTGAATAATAACACTTCCAATTTTGGTGCGCGCCATGGTTTGTGCAATAAATTTTACTATATCTGTTGGTGCGGCTACAATTGGAGCAGCGTTGTATTTAATAGGTTGGAAATACTGGATGTCTGTAGTCACCTGTTCGTTAGAAATGATGTTTTGAGAGATCAATTTTCCTCTGTGTTCTTCATCGTGCGGGTTACGTGTATTGGATGAAAAACTTTCCAAAAAGAAGTTGGTAACTTCCTCGTGGTTGTAAATATAATCTTTGAAGTCTGCTATGGATATGGCATAAACAATGGCATCTTCACGAGCTGTTGCCGTCATCAAATAATTATTTTTCGCGAATATTGGTCGCAGTCCTATGATGGCACCCTCTGTACATTTGTCAATCAAGTTGTCCTCTGCATCAGAAATGATGGTCAAACCGATGGTTCCAGAAGAAACGATATAAAAGTATTGAGATGGCGTTTGGTCCACCTTGAATAACACCTCTCCTTTGTCTAAATTGAGTACTCTGATCTTGTCAGAAATCGATACCAATTCTGCATAGTTCAAATAGGAAAATGGTGCAAATTTTTTTAAAAAATCTGAAATGCGTTCAGCTATAGGATTTCTCATATTAGATTAGGTTAAGGCTATTAGACTTGGGGTTTTATATAAACTTCAGCTGCGATAATGTAACCAAAGTTACTGCTATTAACGAGAGCACCAAACCTATAGTATTCCTATATGTTATCTTTTCGTTAAAGTGTATCATTCCTACGATGTACGATAAAAGGATGACTCCAAAATTCATACAAGCGAAAACTGTGGTAGGACTTTCAACAAATTCTTTGTGTGCTTTCAAATAAAACAGGATGTTGCAAAAATTGAGGAATCCAAGTCCTAAACCCCATATAACACTGGTAGTAAGGAACTTTTCCTGTTTTACCAACCCCTTGTAAATTGAAACAAAACTAGCAATTATTAAAGCTAAAACAAAGACTATTAACAGGGATTCTGTATACGGAATATGAGTTTCTGTCGCTATTTTTTTAAAGAGAATATCAATGATTCCATAGCCCAAAAACACGCCGATAAGGGAGGTAATATTGCTTCTTTTGACCGCATTATCCCCCTCATAAAACAGAAAAAAGATGGATATAAAACCCAGAATTAATCCAATAATTTTACCAACACTTAAGGAGTCATTCCAAAAGATAACAGCATAGGCGAGGGGCAGTATTAAAGACAGGCGTTGAGAGATATCTGTCTTGACAATACCGTTGTCCTTTATGGCCTTTGCGAGTATAAAAAAAACAATGGGTAGGAGTAGGCCTAGGGGCAAGTAGAGGTCCCATCTGAGGTCTGAAATGGTGTAGTTGAATTGTGGTCTATAGGCAAGAATGGCACAGCAGACCGCAACCAAGTAATTTATATTTATGATTTGAAATACAGGAATGTTTTTAGATCGTGCAGTTTTGAGTAAGGTTGCGACACTAACGCTGAAGATGATACTGATGAGAAGAAAAAACATAGGTTATTTTCTTTCAAAAATAATTAAAATTTACCTACTAAATACTGAAAATATTACAATAATGGTTAAATTAAATGTCGTTTAGGATATTATTCAGGGTTTCCTTTAAAGTTTGGAATTCCTGTAAGTAATGGGACACGCAGGAATCGCAAATCAGCATGGCAGATTCCAATTGAAAAGAGTATAGTGCCAAAGTTTTACTTTCAATCATTTGCTTCCAGAGTTGTTTGTTTTGAATCAATTCATGTTTCAGCGCATAGGCTATGGATTGATTGTAGTCTTTGATATCAAACTGATTATTTTCCTCTGCGTGATCCTTGAACAACCTCCAGGCCATATCAAAAGTACATTCAAAGCTCTTGACTAGTCCTTGTTTGTACAGATCAGGCATATCAAACCAAATGGCATCTTTGACATAATCATATTTTTTATAATCGTGTTGAAAGTATATTTCATTGACAAAAGCCACATTGATTTTAAAAAGCCCCAATGATTTTCTGAAGTTGTCATAGTTGTGAATCCATCTTGAATTTTTCATATCAAATCGTTTTTAATACACTTAATATAC
>JAGHSS010000072.1 GCA_018065745.1 Candidatus Neoflavobacterium equi
AGTGATATACAATATTAGTAGTTTTACCTCCCATATTAGCAGTATCCACTAATTCAAAACTTGTAGCCGTTTGATTTTGAACTCTCAAAACAAAACCTGCAGTTACTTTTTTAGCCTTATCACCTTCACCAACAAATTTCAATGTAAATTGTTGATCTGGAGTGATTGTCCACATGAATTCACCACTAGCTGATGGACATCCTGCCTTAGCTAACTCCATTGTACCTTTGTTATTATTAGAAACAAAAGACCATTGACTACCTTCAAAACATTTTGCGTCAGCAATTTGAAATGATTTTACGTTAAAGTAAGAAGAGCCATCATATGACACATCTGTCAAGGTCCAATTACCTTTAATACCTACCTGTGACTTTGTATCCACTGTAGATTTGCAACTTGCTAAAAAAGTCAAGGCAAATAAGAATAAAAAATACTTTTTCATAATTCAATTGTTAATTAATTATATCGCGCCCAAAGATGCCTCTTTTATTTATTATGTCAAAATGTCAGAAAACATTTTTTGGTACTTTATTTGAACACAAAATGTATAACGTAAAATCTTTAATTAAATTTTCTAGATATGAGTACAGGTAAAATAAATGTATCGGTTGAGAACATATTTCCCTTAATCAAAAAATTCTTATACAGTGATCACGAAATCTTCTTGAGAGAATTGGTTTCCAATGCTACTGACGCTACTTTAAAATTAAAGCATTTAACTAATATAGGAGAAGCAAAAGTAGAATATGGTCAACCAATCATCCAAGTAAAAGTTGATAAAGCTGATAAAACGCTTAGAATAATCGACCAAGGTATTGGAATGACCCTAGAAGAAGTTGAAAAATACATCAACCAAGTGGCTTTTTCTGGAGCTGAGGAATTTTTGGAAAAATACAAAGATTCAGCTAAGGATTCTGGAATCATTGGACATTTTGGTTTGGGATTCTATTCTGCTTTCATGGTAGCTGAAAAAGTAGAGATTATTACCAAAAGTTTTAAAGACGAACCAGCAGCACATTGGACTTGTGATGGAAGTCCTGAATACACCTTAGTACCAGCTGAAAAAACAACACGTGGAACTGAAATTATTTTGCACATTGCAGAGGATTCATTGGAATTCCTTGAAGACCGCAAAATCGCTGACCTATTAAATAAATACAATAAATTCATGCCGGTTCCAATCAAATTTGGAACGGTAGAAGAAAAAATAACTACTGGAGAAGGTGAAGATGCTACAGAGGAAACAGTAACTGTTGACAATATCATCAACAACCCAAATCCAGCGTGGACCAAACAACCAGCAGATTTGACTGATGAGGATTATCAGAATTTCTATAGAGAATTGTATCCAAGTCAATTTGAGAATTCACTTTTCCACATCCACTTAAATGTAGATCACCCTTTCCATTTGACGGGAATTTTGTTTTTCCCAAAACTAAGCGGAGATTTACAAATACAAAAGGATAAAATCCAACTGTATCAAAACCAAGTTTTTGTTACGGATAACGTGGAAGGAATAGTTCCTGATTTCTTGACCATGTTGCGTGGTGTTATTGACTCTCCAGACATTCCATTAAATGTATCTCGTTCATATTTACAATCAGACGGTAATGTCAAAAAGATTTCAAATTACATTACACGTAAGGTAGCAGATAAATTAAAATCTCTTTTCAATGAAAACAGAGCAGATTTTGAAGCGAAGTGGAATGATATGAAAGTGGTGTTTGAATACGGAATGTTGACAGAAGACAAATTCTATGAAAAAGCTAGTTCTTTTGTATTGTATCCTACTACAGATGGCAAGTTCTACACGATTGAAGAATTAAAAGAAGCTATTGCTGCAAATCAAACAGACAAAGACGGTAATACAGTGGTTTTGTACACTTCTAACAAAGAAGCTCAAGATGCGTATATCGTTGCTGCGAAAGCCAAGGGATATCAAATTGTCGTTTTAGACTCCCCTATCATTTCTCACGTAATTCAGAAATTAGAGTCTGACAATCAAAATATGGTATTCACCCGTGTTGATGCAGACCACGTTGAAAACTTGATCAAGAAAGACGAAGTTAAAATTTCAAAATTATCTGATGAAGAGCAAACTACTTTGCGTTCATCAATTGAAGGCGCTATCAATGTAAAAACATACAATGTACAGTTGGAAGCTTTAGACAGTACATCTGCACCGTTTGTTATTGTACAGCCAGAGTTTATGCGACGTATGAAAGAGATGAGTCAAACTTCTGGTGGAGGTATGTTTGGAATGAGCCACTTCCCAGAAAGTTACAATTTGATTGTCAATTCAAATTCTGAGTTAGCAACTAATATCTTAGCCACTTCAGAAACAGACAAACAAAAAGCATTGATCAACCAAGCGTTGGATTTGGCTAAACTATCTCAAAATTTATTGACAGGTGCTGAATTAACGGCATTTATCCAAAGAAGTTTTGAGAACTTAAAAGCGTAATATTTCGATATTATATAAAATAAAAGAGGGCAATCTGTACAGATTTCCCTCTTTTTGTATGTATTAAATTGTATTTTCTAAGCGTCTTTGCCTTTTGAAAAGTCCAAATTCATATATATAATTGCAGATAAGATCAAAGCGATTCCTATCCATTGCGTCAAAATAACCTGCTCTCCTAAAACAAAGAATGCCATCATAACAGACACTGGCAATTCCATAGAAGATACAATACTCCCCAATCCTAAACCAGTCAATGGAAATCCAGAATTCAACAACAACGGCGGAATAATAGTTCCAAAAAGTGAAATAATGATCCCCCATTTCATCATGATTGACCAATTAAAATCACGCACCGTTAAAATCTTTTCATCGATGAATGTAAAATTCTCTCTTGCCCATTCAAAATTATTCGGTCCGTACTGCGTAATGAAACCAAAGATGAAAACGATGATTGCCCCACCCATCAACATAAACAAACTACGTTGCGCAGAAGATACATGCGTCGCAATTCTATTTGCAGTAAACATGGTTGTAGTGAAAGAAGCCGCTGCTAACAATCCCCAAGCCAGACCTCTCCAATCCAAATCAAATTCACCTTGAATCAGGTTGGTTGCCAAGGCTGTACCTATTAATACCAATATCACAGCAATTATTTTTTTTCTAGAAGGTACCACGCGGTCCAAAAAATATTCCAAAACAACTCCAATCCAAACCGTCTGCATCAACAATACAATGGCTATAGACACATTGATGTATTGGACTGCCAAATAATAAAATACACTTGTGAATCCCATTGAAGTACCAGCCAACATCAATTTTTTTATGGAATCTGCAGATGCTATAACTGAGCTTCCATTATTTTTTAATCTATAATACCCATTAATTAACAGCAATCCTATAAATCCAAATATGAATTGTGAAGCCGTTACCTCTGCAGTGGAATACCCACCTTGATAAGCTAACTTTACAAAAGTTGCCAACATACCATAACTTGTTGCACCAAGTCCAACCAATACTACTCCTTTAAGAGATTTATTTTTTAACATCTTGTTCTTTTTAAATCAGCCGACAAAGATACACAAAAAAAAATAGAACAAATAATCTACAAAACCTTGCCATAAAAATCCCCATACCAACTTCAACAAT
>JAGHSS010000224.1 GCA_018065745.1 Candidatus Neoflavobacterium equi
CATCATATGACCCATTTTAATACGTTTTTTTTACTTTCTCTTGGTTTGACAACGGTTACAGCCTCTGCACAAGAGTCATCAATTTATACTTATAATCTAGCCCCATTTGATAGAGCTCTAAATTTGTACAACAATGCGCAATACTTGAGCGCTCAAATCTTGTTTGATCAAATCATCAAATCAGATGTGAGTCAAGAGATTAAAGCTGATTGTGCCTATTACAGTGCAAATTCAGCCATCAGGTTAGAACAGTATGGAGCAGATGAAATGATGGAAGATTTTGTTCGTGATTATCCAACATCTTCAAAACAAAATCAGGCTTATATTGAGGTAGCTCATTATTATTTTGATCAAAATAATTTCACCCAGGCGTTGGTTTATTTTGACAAAGTCAATGAAAACAGCATGTCTCAACAGGAGCGCGATAAATTGTATTTCCAAAAGGGATACAGTTACTTCAATCAAAAAAATAAAAAAGAGGCAGAACGCAATTTCAATAGGGTATCTAATTCAGAAGTATACGGTTCTCAAGCAAAATATTACTTGGGATACATGGCTTATGAAACAGATAATTATAAAGATGCGACTAATTATTTTGATCAAGTTCAAGACAAGCAGAAATATCAAGAGAAAATGTCCTATTTTCAGGCAGATATGAACTTCAAGCTGGGGAACTTTCAAAAGGCGATTACCCTGGGAGAAGCACAATTGGCAAAGTCTAACGCTCAAGAAAAATCTGAGTTGAACAAAATTATTGGGGAGAGTTATTTCAACCTCAAGCAATTTGACAAAGCATTGCCTTACCTTCAAAAATACAACGGTAAAAATGGAAAGTGGAACAACACTGATTTCTACCAATTAGGGTATGCTTATTATCAAGCAAAAGACTACACAAATGCAATCTCTCAATTTAATAAAATTATTGATGGACAGGATGCTGTTGCTCAAAATGCATATTATCACTTGGGGGAATGTTATTTAAATACAGACCAAAAACAGCAGGCTTTAAATGCATTTAAAACGGCTTCTGAAATGGATTTTGACTTGAAAATTCAAGAAGATGCTTATTTAAATTATGCAAAAATAAGTTATGAGATCGGGAATCCGTATCAGAGTGTACCGGAATTAATTCTGGCTTACCTCAATAAATACCCTGCAACATCATACAAAGAAGAGATGGAATCCCTCTTGGTTAATTCTTATGTTACTTCTAAGAATTACACAGAGGCACTGCGGTTATTGGAAACGAACAAGACCGCTCAAAACCGTGTAGTGTATCAAAAGGTAGCATTTTACCGCGCCTTGGAATTATACAATGACGGGGAGTACAATGCTGCTTACTCCTTGTTTAACAAAGCGATACAAGAAAATAAAGATCCAAAATTCACCTCACGTGCAACATTCTGGAAAGGAGAAACGGAATATAATCTAAGTAAATTCAACGACGCTATTTTGTCTTTCAAACAATTTGATGGCATGTCAGCATCAAAAGATACTCCAGAGATTAAAAATGCAGATTACAACATTGCCTATACGTACTTCAAACTGAAAGACTATGACAATGCTGCTTTGCATTTTCAAAAATTCATTGATTCAAACAAAGGAACAGATAAGATTAGATATAACGATGCTTATTTGAGAATGGCTGATTCATACTTTGTCAATATGAAATATTGGCCAGCTATGGAAGCGTATAATAAATCCATTGAGTTGGGAAGTGTAGATGCAGATTATGCTGCTTTCCAAAAAGGAATTTCTTATGGATTTGTGTCAAATAACAAAAGAAAAATTGAAGATCTTAAAGAATTCGTAGACACCTATCCTAAATCTAAATATGCAGATGATGCTTACTTTGAATTAGGGAATACGTATGTAAATGAGAACAAGGTGGAATTGGCTGTTGCTGCCTATGATAAATTGATAGCCACGTATTCAGAAAGTTCTTATGTTCCAAAATCAATTTTGAGACAGGGATTGGTTTACTACAACAACAACTTGCCAGAAAAAGCTTTGGTGAAGTTTAAAAAAGTAGTTGCTGATTTTCCAAATTCAGAGGAATCAATTCAAGCTGTACAAACGGCAAGATTAATATACATTGACTTGAGTAGAGTGGATGAATATGCATCGTGGGTTAAAGGATTAGATTTTGTTGAAATTTCTAATACAGAATTGGAAAACGATACCTATGCTTCTGCAGAGAGACAATATTTACAGAACAATAAAAAACAGGCTATTTCAGGATTCACAACTTATTTAGCTCAATTCCCATCTGGAACAAACTCTTTAAAAGCGAACTTCTATTTGGCAGAAATGTATTATGCTGATGGATTGAGTAACAAAGCGATTGAGCACTACAAAACAGTGGTAAGCAGATCAAGAAGTGAGTATACAGAGCAATCATTGGTTAGATTGTCAGAAATCTATTTGAAAAACAAACAGATGGAAGAGGCAATTCAAGTGCTTAAACGTTTGGAAGTAGAAGCAGATTTCCCTCAAAATGTAACCTTTGCCCAGTCCAACCTGATGAAGGCTTCTTATGATTTGAAAGATTACAGCACTGCAGAAACGTATGCTAATAAAGTACTTTCAAATGTAAAAGTTGACGACAAGGTCAAAAGTGATGCTCAAATAATTGTAGCTCGTTCTGCAATTAAATTAGGTGATGAAACAAAAGCTAAGAGTGCGTATGCAAACTTACAAAAGATAGCAACCGGAGAATTAGCTGCAGAAGCGCTTTATTATGATGCTTATTTTAAAAATAAAGAAGGAGATTATGCCAAGTCTAACACCCAAATCCAAAAATTAGCCAAAGATTATTCTGGTTATAAATATTTTGGGGCAAAAGGTCTAGTTGTCATGGCGAAAAATTACTATAAGTTAAAAGATAGTTTCCAAGCAAATTATATTTTGGAAAGTGTAATCAAAAATTTTGCTACTTATCCTGATGTTGTAGAGTCAGCAACTGCTGAGTTAGAATTCATCAAAACAGAAGAGGCGAAAAGAAATTCATCTGTAGTAAAATAGTCCATGCAATTGCATTTACAATTATTAAAAAGTTAGACATCAAATGAGAAATTTAAATATAAAATATACCTTTTCATCTCTGTTCTTGTTGACCACATTTGTTGGTTTTGCTCAAAAAAAGGATGATAAAATTGGAACTGAAGTAGTCAATATTGTGAAGCCGTATTCCCCTACCATTTCTGATGCGTTTAAAGTGAAAGAAACACCAAAAGTAGAGGATGAGGAAACGGCTCAAAAAGAACCAATCAAATACAGCATCTTCTCTTTTCCAGTGGCTTCAACCTTTACACCAACAAAAGGAGTAGCAGCGAACGTGGACAAAGAGGCCAAACAGCATATATTTCAAAATTATGTTCGTTTTGGCGGAGGAAACTACGGCACACTTGACGGGGAATTGTCATTGACTTATGACCTTTCAAAAACAAACTATGTTGCTGCTTTAGTAAATCACAGATCATCTACAGGAGGAATAAAGGACGTTGTCTTGGATGATGCATATTCAAAATCTGGGGTGCAATTGCTTTACGGAAGTAAACAAAGAGAATTAGATTGGAACATCGGTTTGGCCTATGACAGAAAGATGTTTAATTGGTACGGACTTCCAACGGAGTTCATCACACCAGAAAACAGTCAAACAATAGAAGATATGGACGTTAAGAACGTCTACAATCAGTTTCGTGTAACTGGGAATTTAAAGGCTATGGAAGGTGCTTTTGACAAAGCAACGGTTTCTTTCTCTCATTTCTCTGACAAGCTGAAATCTTCAGAAAATAATTTCTATTTAAAACCGACCATTTCTTTTGAAGCTGCAGGTTTTAAATTCAAGAATGATTTCATCATTGATTATTTGGGAGGAAGTTTTGAAAATAATTATGCGGGAACTCAAGGGATTGAATATTCTTATTTCAACCTTGCAATTCAACCAAGTATTTTATTTCAAGAAGATGCATACAGCATTCAAGCAGGTTTGGGTATTATGTACAGCAACGGTAAGAATGATGAGGAGAGCAACAACAGTTTTAATATCTATCCTCAAGTCAAAGCTTCTTACAACCTAGTTGATGGATTGTTAGTTGCGTATGCAGGAGCAGAGGGATATTTAAAGCAAAATACCTATGCTAATTTGGTTAGTGAGAACCCATTTGTCTCTCCAACCTTATTCATCAAGCCAACAAGTCAATTGTATGATTTGTATGTAGGTATTCAAGGAAAAATTTCACATGCCGTTTCTTTCAATGCAAAGGCAAATTATAAAAAAGAAAACGACTATGCATTTTTTGTAAACAATCTTTTAAATCTGTCTCAAGACACGTCGTTGTCAAATAACCAAGGATATGGATACGGAAATTCATTCCAAGTTATTTATGATGATTTGGCTTCTATAGGATTGTTTGGGGAACTGAGATATGACATTTCCAAAACAGCTTCTGTTGGTGTTAATGCGCAAATCAATTCCTACACAACAGATTTAGATGAAGCTTATCTATTGCCTACATTCAAAGTTGGAGCAGATGTAAGTTTTGATATAACTAAAAAATGGTCTGCAGCTGCAAATCTCTTCTTTGTGGGAGAACGCCAAGGATTGGAAATGTATGCTCAAAATGATGAATTTGGTTCGTTGTTGATTGAGAATAGAAAAGTAACCCTAGATAGTTATTTTGATTTAAACGCAAAAGTGCAGTACAAACACAATGAGCGTTGGGCAGGATTTCTTAAGCTAAACAATATCGCAAGTCAAAATTACGCACAGTTTACCAATGTTCCTGTACAAGGATTCCAAGTATTGGTAGGAGCGAGTTATAACTTTGATTTTTAAATTAAAACACACCATAAAAAAAGGACGATTTACTATTGTAAATCGTCCTTTTTTTTAGACTACGTTTAAGATGTCAAATTGAGTTCCATTAAAAGTAACAGAGCTGCCGGCGTTTTTTCCTAAAAGCAATTTCCCGATGGGCGCTTGTGGGGAAACGGCAAAGATTTGTTTGTTCTCATATTGGATTACAGGTAATGCTGTACAAACATAAAACCAACCTTTAGACGTTTCTACCAAACTTCCAGAGGCTACCGTTTGGTGTGGTGCATCCTTGATGCGTTTCAAGATGTTTTGTTGTTCTAGCGCTTCACTCAATTTTTGATTGAGTTTTTCTTGTTCAAGATGCATCATGGCCAAAGCAGTTTCGTGCTTGTCTCCTGCAGATCCCTTAGCGTCGTTCTGTGCGTCCAACATCAAGGATTCAATCTGTTGCCTCAAAACTGTTATTTTGTTTTCCAAGACCTCTTTAAAAAGGTTTAGAATTGTACTTTTATTATCAGTGGTCATGTAGGTGTCGATTTGTTATAACTTATAATCTGAAGGGAGTAAATTACCAATTCTATTTTTCCCTAAAGCCCCGCCCCATATAAGAGCGTCTATGGGTTTGTAATTCCCCAGATGGTCCACAAAGATACTGTTTGTTTTAAAAATGAGAAAAGAGTCTGAGGTACCTTTATACGCAATTTCAAATCGTTGATTAACTTTAAGATCTTTGCTGTTGGGAATTATGTTTTCTTTGCTGTCCAAAAGCCAAATAATGTATCCTGTTTCTACAGCAATAGTTCTAAAATGCATTTTGGGATCTAGTATAAATCCATTTCTGTAAAATTGAAAATTGGAATTCCCTAATTGGTCGTGGATCAAATTTAAAAACAACATATTAGCAGATTTTAAAAATGTTTTTTTTCTGTTTTTGTCATAAACAGGATCCTCTTGCAATACTTCAAACAGAGAAGATCCATAGTAGGTATTGGAATGTATAAAATCAGGATTTAAAGTAGTCTTTTTAAATTTTGTTTCAAATTTTTCTAGGTCAAAATGTATTTTATAACCCAGGTAATTATTGAGGATGATTATAGAAGTCTCTGCCTGTGCTACCAAAGTATTGGTATCTGTGTCAAAATACAGTTGCAGCACATCTTCATTGAGTATCACACACTTTTTTCCCTGAGGAGTTGTGCCTAAAAATTCTTTTCTAAAAGCGTTCAATAATTCAGCTCTAGTAAATTTGGATTTTGTGACCACTACTTCTTGTAAATCACTTGCTTTAACAATTAGTTCCACGCGGTATGGTAGCTCAAAGTTTATCGGCTCTAAATGCGTGTGATATCCCAGATAGCGAAAGGCAATTTTGTTGTTTAGGCCTTTGGGTAACTCTAAGGTAAATTTTCCATTTTGATCTGTAGTGGTTCCATAAGTCGTGTTGTCTGCATAAACCATTACACCCTCCAGAGGCTTTTTAAATTCGTCATATACAATTCCACTAATGTGTTGTGCAACGACATTACTGACGCACATCGTTAGAAGAATAGTTAGTAGGTAAAATTTAGAAAACATATTTTTTTGATAAAACTAAGCAAAATAAAGCAATTCTGTACTGCAAATTGCTAGGGTAGTCCCAAGGTTGTTCTTACAAATTTTAAGATATTAAACCAAAGAACTCTGATTAGCTAATATAAAATTATAAATATGAATTTAATGATTTCATTATGTAAGCAATATTTAATTATATGTTTTAATTTATAATCATAATATTCAAATTTGCTAAATAAAATTAACTAAATAGAAAATTATATGTGTGGTATTTTAGCAGTGATCGGTACTGATTTAGAGGTAGCATTAATTCAATCGCTTTCCAAGAGATTAAAACACAGGGGACCTGATGAATCAGACTTTGTGGCTTTAGTAGACAGCGGTGTTTTAATGCATGAACGTTTGTCCATTGTAGATTTAAATGCGGGAAAACAACCCATTCAAGGGACTTCCAATGCGTGGATGATACACAATGGGGAAATATACAACCACAAATCAATACGTGAAAATGTGCTAGCCCACCACACCTTTAGAACACAGTCAGATTCTGAAGTCATCGTGCATCTGTATGAAGAATTTGGCCCAGAATGTTGTGATTTGCTAGACGGTATCTTCGCATTTGTCGTTTTGGATGGTACTGAGGTTTTTGTTGGTAGGGATCCCTTAGGAGTCAAACCTCTTTATTGGGGAAAAGATAAAATGGGACGTTTGTATTTTGCTTCTGAACTAAAGGCAATTGTTGATCAATGTCCTCAATTTGAAGCATTTCCCCCAGGACATTACTACACAAAAAAGACGGGATTGGTGCGTTATTACAAACCCCAATGGTTTGATCCAACAGCAGCAGCTACGGCTCTAGACAGTGAGGCCATCAGAAATGTGCTGACAAAGGCGGTACAAAAAAGATTGATGGGAGATGTGCCCATCGGAGTGCTGCTTTCTGGTGGTTTAGATTCCTCATTGATAGCGTCCATTGCGTCCAGATTAACTAGAGAAAACAGTAGTAGTCCATTAAAATCTTATGCAGTTTCTTTGGATCCATCTGCTCCTGATGCTGTAGCTGCAAGGGAAGTAGCCGCATTTTTAAAAACAGACCACCGCGAAATTCATTTTACCATTGAAGAAGGTTTGCAAATTTTAGACAAACTGATATGGCATTTAGAAACCTATGATGTCACTTCTATCAGGGCTTCAACCCCAATGTTTTTCTTGTCCAAGGCCATTGCAGCAGACGGGGTGAAAGTCGTGCTGTCTGGGGAAGGATCTGATGAAATCTTTGGTGGATATATGTACTTTAGAAACGCACCCTCAGAAGCTGCGTTTCATTTGGAAACGATTGACCGTTTGCAGAAACTAGCGACAGCAGATTTACTCAGAGCAGATAAATCAACCATGGCTCATGGTGTAGAAGCTCGTGTACCATTCTTGGACAAAGAATTCTTAGAGCTATCTGTAGCAGTTGCTCCAGAACACAAAATGCCCTCAACCCATGATGGAATTGAGAAATACATATTGAGAAATGCCTTTGATCTTCCGGCTGATCCTTATCTTCCTGAGGGTATTTTATGGAGACAGAAAGAGCAGTTTTCTGACGGGGTGGGCTATTCGTGGATTGATAGTTTGGTGGCATATTGTGAAAGTCAAATTGCTGACTCCTTATTCTCTCAAGCAACAACGCTCTTTCCACACAATACACCACTAACAAAAGAGGCGTTTTATTACAGACAGCGTTTTCAAAAACATTTCCCTGGACAAGCAGCAGCACAGACCGTACTTAAATGGATTCCAAAATGGCAGAAAAACACAGATCCTTCTGGTAGAGCAAACAAAGCACATGCTAAGCCTGATCTTGCGTTCTAACTTCTGAAAATTAGGTGTTTTTGTCGCGTCTAAGCTTAAAAAATTAAAATGTCAGTTTGAGTCGTCTTTTTTTTAATTTTAATGCAATTCTATCCTTGTATTATAGTATTTCATTGCCCAAAATTTCTTATATTTGCTTGTTGTAGAAAATAAAATTACTACATTGATAACAGGGTTTAAACACCTGTTTTACAAGTCAAAAAAATGAAATTTAATTTGCCTTTAATCAAACTTAATGTTGCATAACTTAAGGAGGTTGAGGTAATTAT
>JAGHSS010000129.1 GCA_018065745.1 Candidatus Neoflavobacterium equi
GACTTTGCGCAGAGGCTGAGAGTTGTAATGTTTCTGACTGACCGATACGCTGGAGTAGTTGTTGGAAGGCTGGCGATGAGTAAGAGTCGTAAAAAAGCACCATATTATAAATGTTTCTGCGACTATAGCCTTTGAGTGTTGGATCCTGAGTGTGGAGGTATTCGCTGAGACGGGTAACAACGGCAGAACCCCATTCTTCGTTCTGGAGTTTGGCAGAAACGTATGCTCCAACATTCCAATAAGTGAGCAAAGCCTCCTCATTGACGGCTTTTGCTGCAGCTTGTCGATGAGATTTTATGATGCTCAGTACCTCTTGGAATTGTTGTTCTTCAGATACTACAGCTGATGATGTTGATGTTTGTATATCGTTTGCCATACTTATCGGTATTCGTATTCAAAAGAAACATTTATGACTGCAAAGTTACTAAATTTTTATGAAAAAGAAGGTGTGTCAAAAGTCACGAAATAGCAGCGAGCATGTCGCAAAATGCAATAAATAGCGGCGCGCTGCAAGCGCAATGTTGCTACTAGCCCAGGGCAACGCCCTGGGTAACAGACGATAACACCAACACGCCCTGTAAGGGCAAAAGAGTTATTACCCTACCAAAACGCATTTTGACACACCCTCTAGGATTATCTTGGAAAACTCGGGGATTATGGACTAGATAAAAGGGACGGTTCTTTTTATCTAGTTTTTTTCTCTCCATGGCCTCTGTACCTCTGTGGGAGAGGGTGTTAAAACTCTATGCCCAACTTGAATGACAGGCTGCGGTAAGGATTATTCTGCCAGCAGTCAGTTTCGCATGATCGGTGTCGCTTTTGCAAAAGACTTTTTGACTTTTCTGTACCCTTTAATCGTTCCATTTATCTATACATCCTATGTATCTGTCTGAGGCTATTTGAGGAGAGAGGAATAACCCAGGCACACACAAACATTCTTCCTTAAACTTATGCTCTACTGTAATCTCTTTCCGTTTTTTTTCGTTTGTAGTTACTCCACATACTACGTCCAGATAATTTATAATTCTTACATAACATACAGGAACTAATTCTAAACGATAAGATTGTCCTATTTTGAGTTTGGGCTCCTTTTTGTTGTGTTTTTTATCTTTAGAGATTACTACAAAAATAGATGGATAGTCATCTCTACTTAAATAAAACTTGTACCAGCCCTGTTTTTTCTTGATATCAACAACTTTATAGATAGCTGCAGTGCTTTTTATCGAGTCTAAGAATACTGAATCCTCAGCGTTTAGTCCCCTAAAAAACGGTTCTACATCGTCCACAGTTGTGACTTTTTGGGCATTAAGATTGAATGCCACAAAAAAAATGAATATAAAAAAACAGATATGTTTCATATTATTTGACTAAGATAGTTAATCGTTCTTTGCTTGTTAACTTAAATCAAAAGTAGATAAAAGGGACGGTTCTTTTTATCTAGTTTTTGCCTGTAACGGTGTCACTTTGATGTTACTTGGCAAATTTGCTTCCGTTCCATTTCAGTGTTTTTTGTTTGGTGGTTCCGTTTAGGTTCCATGTAGTCATAGTGATATCCTTGCCGGTGCGGGGCAGGGTATAAGACACTTGGCTTCCGTCGTCGGTGCAATACAGCACCTCAAACCCAGGTGCCTCGTTGAGGTAGGTCATCTTCTTGGTGGCGTCAGCATAGCGGTAAAAGAAGAGCCCGTCATACTGGCCGGGGTTATACTTGCCATCGATGTAGAGACCCACGTTGTAAGCAATGAGTTTATGCTTGCCGTCGGCCTCGTTCCAGTAGCACATCTCAATCCTGAGCTTCTGGTTCTCAAAGGTTGACTCAAACACGACATATCCGCTTTTCTTGTCCACGGTGAGCGTCTCGTTTTTGGGCAGGGCTGCTCCTTTGCGGTACTTTTTCCATGCCTGCAGCATAGCGGCAGTCGACTCGTCGGTGTCCTCAGCGTTGTTTTCATAGTCAGAGAGCAGAGCCCATGCGAAATCGCTGATAGAAGGCTTCGCGCCCTGGTAGTTCACTTTGATGGTTTGTGCAGCAAGTGCTGTCACGATGCAAGCAAATACTAGTGCCAATGATACTCGTTTCATAAATCTTTCGTTTTGCGATAATACAATTAAAGCGCAAATATATAAAATAATTCATAATCAACGGCAACAACAAGCAAAAAATTTAAATTTGCAACACGCTAAAAGCCCCGACCAGCGAACCTCCCTTAAAATAGAGGACTCTGTCCTCAAAATGATAATACACTATCTGTGATGTAATCCCCTTTTGCTTGCAGAGCAAGCTATTTTCAAAGCGAAGCATAAAAATCTTTTCTTTTTTACCGGACAACAATAATTTTCAATGAATAAAATCAGTGAGTTCAGTGAGATCCGCGTGGGGAGTTCCATTGCTGAATAGTTACAGAATGTTGACTAAGAATTAATTTTTTGTTAATTTTTAGTTGATTTCAAGCAAAGCGCCATTTCTTTGAAAGCATAAAAAAATTAGAAAAACGGACAAAATACCCTATTTTTACATTAGAAAAACGGACAAAAATACTTAATTTTGCATTGGAAAAACGGACAAAACGCCTAATCGGTTAAGTTAAATAGCTGTAAAACATTTATAGATAAAAAGACCCGTCCCCATTGTCTACTTTACTTTATCTATTGCAAAAGTATTAACATGAAGCAAATAAGATTTTTTTGGAACAGAATGTATTATGGTTTTTTTGATTATCATAGTCGCACACAAATGTTCCTCTTTAAAATAGTCGGGCGACTAACATTATTTTTGTTGCAAAAGATAGACACAGCTAAACGTGAAAAGTGGCGTGTGAATTACAACGTCGCTGCTAGAACATTATCATCAGATACAAAACGAAGTACAGCCATAAGGATTGCTGATGTGACAATGATGGCATTTACTGCACTATTAACATGGACCTTTATTAATTTGTTGTCTATGTTTTTTCCTGGAGTAGCCCTGTATCATGTAGATAAAATTACTTTTTTAATAATCACGGCAATACCTTGTCTGTCGATTAATTATTTGATTTTATGGAAAAAAGATAGGTACCTTAGGTATTTCAAACTGTTTCAGAAAGCTTCACGAAAATCAAACATGATATGGATTTTTATAAGCATGATGTGCTTAGTGCTAGCTATTACACTGTTTATTATTAGCCTCATAGTCATGTGATTTCTTTCCATGGCTCAACTATTCAGACAAAAACTAGATAAAAAGAACCGTCCGAACCGTCCCTTTTATCTGTAAGAGGAGATTAATATGAAAGCAATAGAATTAAATAAAATAATGAAGGGAATGCATCTTCCAAACAAATTTACGACTAAAGGAAGATTAGCATATTATACATTAACTCATAGAACAACACGAGCATCAGTTTTAGTTGGACTATATTTAGACAGTTCAATAGACTCAGAATCATTCATTGCATATTACTTTTTTCAATGTCTTTACGAACCTTTTTGCACATTAAACTTCAGTTTAGGGGACAGAATAGGGAATCACTGGAATAAAGATAATATCACTAAATTGGAAAAGAAAATTAGTGATCTCAGGATATTCAATAATTTAAATACATTTGATGATTTTGTACGCATATTAATAAAACATCCATATTATGGAGAAAAAACTGGTCGTGATAGCTATTTAGCATTGACATATTTTATTCTAAAAGAATACGATAAATCGTTGTTTTACCTAGATGAGATAATATCCACTGAGAATGATGTTGATGAAAAATTTCGTTCTAATGAAGTAAATAATGCCCGACTAATAAAAAACAGCATTATAAATTTTGATTACAATCAAGGTATCACACAAATCATAGAATGGCAGAATCAGACAATCAATGACATCGGAATTAAAATAAAGTAGATAAAGGGGACGGTTCTTTTTAGATAAAAGGGACGGTTCTTTTTATCTAGTTTTACTCAAAGTCCCCGTATGCGACTTCTCCCACAAAGAAGACACTGAGGACGCAGAAAGGGCGCTGCGCTTGAAATTTGCCGAAATTAAGCTGAAAATCACTATTTTTTCAATAAAAAACATGTTATGCCGATTTTAC
>JAGHSS010000219.1 GCA_018065745.1 Candidatus Neoflavobacterium equi
CATTTAAATAATCTAAACTTTAAACCTTGTTTAAAATTGACGATATTTGTATGCAATAAACCACCAACAACAATTTTTATAATGGAGCAACGCAACACAACGCTTGGAGAATATATTATTGAGAAACAGAATGAATTTAAGTATTCATCTGGGGAACTTTCTAGAATCATAAACGCCATTCGCTTGGCTGCAAAAGTAGTGAGCTACAAGGTGAACAAGGCAGGATTAGTAGATATTACAGGTGCTGCTGGAAATCAAAATGTCCAAGGTGAAGATCAACAAAAATTAGATGTTTATGCCAATGAGGTTTTTATCAAAACATTGATCAACAGAGAAATTGTTTGTGGTATTGCGTCAGAAGAAAATGATGATTTCATAGCTGTTCACGGTCAAGACGGAGCAGACAACAATAAATATGTCGTTTTGATGGATCCTTTAGACGGATCATCAAATATTGACGTCAACGTTTCTGTCGGGACTATATTCTCTGTTTACAGAAGAGTTACCCCAGTAGGAACACCAGTTACTTTGGAAGATTTTCTTCAACCAGGAGTGAACCAAGTTGCAGCCGGTTATGTAATTTACGGAACTTCAACCATGTTGGTTTACACCACAGGACACGGAGTAAACGGGTTTACATTAAACCCAGCCATTGGAACGTTTTATTTATCGCATCCAAACTTGACCTATTCAGAAGACGGGAAAATTTATTCCATCAATGAAGGAAACTACAGTCAATTCCCTCAGGGAGTGAAAGATTACATCAAATACTGCCAAATGGAAGAAGGCGACAGACCGTATACTTCCAGATACATTGGAAGTTTGGTATCAGATTTCCACAGAAACATGATCAAAGGTGGAGTTTACATTTACCCAACCAGTTCCAAAGCACCAAACGGGAAGTTGAGGTTGTTATATGAATGCAACCCGATGGCTTTCATTGCAGAACAAGCAGGAGGTAAAGCATCAGATGGTTACCAAAGAATTTTAGAAGCAAAACCAACAGAATTACATCAGCGTATCCCATTTTTCTGCGGCAGCAAAAACATGGTTGAAAAGGCAGAAGAATTCATGGCAAAACACAAATAATACAAGAGACCGTCTCCCTGAGGCGGTCTTTTTTTTTGTTCAATTCGCGTGCAACGCTATGAAAATAAATTGTAAGTTTGAATTTGATTTTAACCCTTTGTTATGCAAGAATTCTTACACTTTTTTTATATGGGTATGCGTCATGTGCTCAATGTACACGGCTATGAGCACATCCTTTTTTTAATAGCGCTTTTGGTGCCCTTTGAATTTAAAGATTGGAAAAAAATTCTAATTCTCATTACACTTTTCACCCTTGGGAATACCATTTCCTTACTGTTGTCAGTATATGGAGTGGTGTACATCAATCAGCACATCCTCAACGTCCTTATTCCAGTATTGATTTTGGTTTTGGCCTTTTTTCATTTATTCACTGCAGGAAAATCAGGTAAGGGAGAAGGCATTACGTTCATTTCCTTGGTTACCTTATTTTTTGGTATTATCCACGGACTTGGATTTGCCACACACTTCAAAAACATTTTAGGAAATTCAACGTTAGATAAGTTGCTGCCGTTATTAGAATTCTCCACAGGAATTGAAGCAGGTCAGTTAGTTGTTGTTTTGGTTGTCCTAATTTTGTCCTATATTGTACAGACTTTTTTCAGGTTTTCCAAAAGAGACTGGACCTTGGTTATGGCAGCATTTGTCATTGGAGTAGTGCTCCCAACCATTGTTGAAAGTCCGCTTTGGATCAGATAAACACATTTTTATGACGGACATTAAGAGAAATAAATACGACAAAGCTTATTTGCGCATCGCCAAAGAGTGGGGGCAATTGTCTTATTGTTACAGAAAAAAAGTAGGAGCGATCATCGTCAAAGACCGGATGATTATTTCTGACGGTTACAACGGCACCCCTTCCGGGTTTGAAAACATCTGTGAAGATCCTGCGGGATTGACCAAGTGGTATGTTTTACACGCAGAAGCAAATGCCATTTTAAAAGTTGCCCGTTCCACACAGACCTGTCAAGACGCCACCTTGTACATCACCATGAGTCCTTGTAAGGACTGCAGCAAATTGATTCACCAATCCGGTATCAAGCGCGTTGTTTTTATGGAGAGTTACAAAGATGATGAAGGCGTGGTCTTCCTTAAAAAGGCCGGTGTTGAGGTGGAGCAGATCCAAAACTTAGAATAATATAGATGAAAATAAATAAAATTTACATTCCATTAGCGTTGTCCTCAGCGGTAGCCTTTGGGGTTTTAATCGGAGGCGCTTTGATGCGTGGCAACGGTTCCACCCCATTGATGAATGCCAGCGGCAAGAACAAATTGTTCAAGCTGATTGATTTGATAGACCGCGAATATGTAGACCACATCAACACAGATTCCATTGTTGATTTGACGGTCAACGGCATATTGGAAAAGTTGGATCCCCATTCCGTTTACATTGCCAAGAGTGAAATGGCAGGAGTAGAAGAGAGCATGAAGGGAGAATTTGTGGGCATCGGAGTAAATTTTTATATGTACAAAGACAGTGTGGCTGTCATCAAGACCGTTGAAAACGGACCCGCAATCAAGTACGGCATCAAAGCAGGAGACCGCATACTTCAAGCCGGAAATACCGTGTTGTATGGCAAGAAGCTGCCATCAGATTCCCTATTTAAATATTTAAAAGGAGAAAAAGGATCCACTGTAGATTTAAAAATTTACAGAAAGACAGACAAGAAAATACACAACATCCACCTCAAGAGGGACATAGTTCCTATTGTTAGTGTGGACGTCAGCCTCAAGTTGACAGATTCTTTAGGTTACATCAAAATCAACAGATTTGCAGAAAACACCTACACAGAATTCAAGACCGCATTGACCCAGTTAAAAGCCGCCGGAGCCACCCAATTGGTTTTAGATCTCCGCGACAATTCAGGCGGATATATGGAGATGGCAGATCTCATCGCAGACGATTTCCTACCACAAGGCCAGGTCATTGTTTCCACAAAAAACAAATCCGGAAAGATTGAAAAGACCATAGCCACCAAAGGCGGGTTGTTTGAAACCGGAAAATTATATGTCTTGATCAATGAAAATTCAGCCTCCGCCAGTGAGATTTTGGCCGGAGCCATCCAAGACAACGACCGCGGCATTATTGTGGGTAGGAGGTCCTTTGGCAAAGGCTTGGTTCAGAAAGAGATTGCCCTTGGAGACGGTTCAGCCGTGCGTTTGACCGTTGCCAGATATTACACCCCATCCGGCAGATCCATCCAGAAACCCTATGCCAACGGGTTAGAAGAGTACAACAACGAGTTTGAGAGACGCTTTAATTCAGGAGAGCTTTACGCTGCAGACAGCATCAAAGTTGCAGACAGTTTGAAGTTCAGGACCAAGAAAGGACGCACCGTTTACGGCGGCGGCGGCATCATCCCAGACCGTTTTGTTCCCCTTCAAGGCGCCCACGGAGAAGACGCCATTCAGATGATCATGCAATCCGGTTTGGTCAGTTATTTTGTCTTTGAGCAGATTGATCAGAACCGCAGTTCCCTGTCCAAGCTCACCGTCAAAGACATCCAGACCAAAGTGCAGCAAAGCAATTTGTATTACAACAATTTCATCGCCTACCTCTCCAAATCCGGACTGGTATTCAATTTAGACAAACACCAGCAATTGGTCAAAACATATCTAGGCGCAGAATTCATCAGACAGCTCGTCTCAGAAAAAGAATATTACAAGATCATCCTCTCCCAAGACCCGATGCTCCAAAAATGCAAATAACCTTCACTCAGTGAGGGTTTTTTTTTACCCAAAACTCCCCAATCATCATTCTCAACATCCCAATTTTCCACACTAAAATTCTCCACACTTCAATTCTCAACACTACAATTCTCCACACTACAATTCTCCACACTACAATTCTCAACATCACAATTAGCATCCATATAAATAAAGTATATATAATAAGGGTGTTCCCCATTTACCTCCTCCTGACGTCGTCAGCAAATGCGTCGCGTCTTCCGCTATATCTTTTGCTCGGCAGCGCCTCCCAAAAGGATGCCGCTCCAACCGCTAACACAAACCACTTCCAATAGCAATCCATTTCCACAAATCACATCCACAAACTAAATCCACAAACTAATTCCGTGTTTATGCTTCGACAGGCTCAGCACGACACGGTAACTTCCACAAACAAGACAAACCAATCGCAAACAAAATCCACAAACTAATTCCGTGTTTATGCTTCGACAGGCTCAGCACGACACGATAACTTCCACAAAATAAATCCGTGTTTATGCTTCGACAGGCTCAGCATGACACGGTAACTTCCACAAACAAGACAAACCAATAGCAAACTACTTCCACAAAATAAATCCGTGTTTATGCTTCGACAGGCTCAGCATGACACGGTGTATTCCACAAACAAGATCCACAAACAAGATCCACAAACAAGATCCACAAACAAGATCCACAAACAAGATCCACAAACAAGATCCACAAACCAATCAACTAATAATATAAAACAGCAATTAAAAAGAAAAGACGCCAGGGCCGCCCGGAACAAAATGCGTAAAATAAAAACGGACAAGCAAGGGTAATTTGAACCCTGAGCGCAGCG
>JAGHSS010000096.1 GCA_018065745.1 Candidatus Neoflavobacterium equi
ATATTACAGAGATCAAGAAGGTTCCCAATACAAACTGTATATCAATGACGACAAGTCTTTTGATATAGGATTGATGTCAGGATCTTTTTCGCAAGTAAAGGACAGTGTTTACTTAAATAGGGGACCCAAAAAGTATGAGGTAACCTATGAACACAGTCAAGAATCTCACACATCACTATCTATTGCTATTGATAATAATGCGATCGCACTTTGGCGTCCTGAATTTATGATTGGAATTCCTGAATCCAATCAAAAAATCAAGTATTACAAGGTTTCTGAACTACCTGTTACTGGTGATAAAATCAATCACTTGCTGATCAAAGATCAAATTCCATATTTCTTATTTATCTCTCCCAAAGGAGAAGAGGAACGCGTCATCAGAAAATATGATGTTGACCCTTCAGTTTCACACATCAATATTAAGATTCTAAAAAATAATATTGCTGATGAAGCTTACAAGGGAAAGATTGAGGCTGATGGATCTTTAAAACTGTCTGACGGTAGAAATCAAGAAATGATATTTTACACAGAAGAACAGTATAAAAAACTTAAGAAAACAACCGTTTCAAGCAGTAGTGAACGTGTGGAACGAAATTTTGACAACTTGGAATTGGAGACAGCCATTGAACCCAATATCTCCAAATTGTTGGTCAACAGCTTGAACCAAGGTCTTGAAAAACTTAAAAAAGATTCCAAGACAAAATACCTGGTTGTTTCTCATGATCCCAAGAGTAAAAACTCCAAAACAGATTTTAATAAATCTGTAAGTGTATATTACACCAATCAAAAATTAAAGAAAGAATACGCCAAATTTAAGAATACAGAGCAGGTTGTCGTGGATACCATGAATCACATGACGTTCTATGCAACGAGTAAGAAAGATGCCAAATGGTTGAAAAGCAAAGGCATCAATCAAGCAACGGTGTGTATCTTAGATGCTAAAGGTGAAATTGTATACAAGACAAGTGGTAATTTAGTTGGTAATTACAGTAAAATTTTCAATTCTGCAGATTTTATTGCCAAATTAAATTCAACTCAGGTATTGATGAATTTTGACGAAGTGATTCATCAAAGCAAAGCCGATGCTACTCAAAAGTTACAGGCCTTTTTAACGTTGTTTGGATCCAACCAATTGAATTATGCTTCCCTTTTTGAAGTGAGCAAAACAAAGGTAGAGACATCAGAAAATGAAGTTGAGGAAACCGTTGAAGTTTCCAATACTACAGATTTTAACGTGCCCGTTTTTGATCGTGAAGACATCTATAAAATTTGGAAACAAATCATAAACAAGTACAAGGGTAAGAAAGAAATTTCACTTCCTCTAGTTGCAGCCATGGATGCTGAGTTGTTGAATGAAGGTTTTGGGATCAAACTTTTTAAGGACACGGATGTTAAAACCATTACTGATGCTGATATTGAAGGGATAGAATACATCATCAACAATTATGGAGCAATTGATTGCTTGAAAGATGACACCATTGAAGAGATGGCTCATGAGGGATCCACATTGGCAGCAGAACAGCCTGTGTTGGCCGTTTTATATGAGAATTCACATACCATAGTTTCTGCATTAAACAATACCATATATGCACCTAATGGAGTTGCATTGGCTAAAAAATATGATTTCATTGGTTTGTTGGAAGAATTGATGAAAACAGATCCTTCTGAAATTTTGTTTATTTCAAGATATATGACCTATCATGAGATTATGGAATCGACAGATTCTTCATTGGACAAAATCATTGGATATTATGACAAGTTTTATCAAACCACTTTTGGAGACGCTAAAAACTATGTTGATTATGTGGACCAAATTTACATGAGTGATTCCAGATTTGTTGATTATGTGTCTTGGACAGATTTTAAAAGCAAGTATTCAGAATTGGCTAATGAAGCAGCGTGGATGGTTTTACAGAACAAGTCCAAGCACACCAAGTCCTATATTCAAAAGGGAATTAAATGGGCAAACATGGCAACTATATTGTATAAAGACAATCCGTTCTATTATGATACCTTATCCAAATTGTATTTGGCAATAGACGACAAAGATCGTGCGGTAATTGCCGCAGAACGCGCTTTAAAATATGCTTCTAAATTGGGAGATGATGCTTTGGAGTTTGAGATGCGAAGCTCA
>JAGHSS010000035.1 GCA_018065745.1 Candidatus Neoflavobacterium equi
ATTATATACAGATTGGACTGATTTTTGACATACAAAAAGTAATATTTTCCCTTTTTTTTCTTTTACTATTTAAGACTTCAACCCGATTGCTATGGAAACAAATATATGGTATCAATTAAAAACCAAATCACTTGGCTTTGCCATCAACACCTTGGGTTATTTTTTTCCACAGCAGTCCAGCAAGCTAGCTTACAAATTTTTTTCCCAACCAAGAGAGGGAAAAATTAACCCCAGCCAACTTCCTCCCGTTTTGCTCCAAGCAGAACGCAGCAGCATTGACACGGGAGATCACAACATAGAAACCTACGTTTGGAAAGGCAACGACAAAAAAATTCTGTTCATCCACGGTTGGGAGAGCAACAGCAGCAGATGGGGTGATTTGGTCCAAAAATTACTGCAGACCAAAGCCACCCTAATTTCCATTGACGCCCCTGCCCAAGGGCTTTCCTCAGGTGTGGAGCTCAACGTCATTGACTATGCCAAGCAGATGGACACCATCATCAATATGTACCAACCCCAAGTTTTGATTGGTCATTCCATGGGCGGCGCCGCCTGTATGTATTATCAAACCAATTATGCCGCAACCTGTGTGGAGCAGATGGTCATTATGGGCGCTCCAGCAGAGTTCAACTCCCTTGGTAATTACTACAAAAACCTGGTTGGGATGAGCAATAAGAGCTATGAACGATTTTTAACTTTTATAGAAAACCGATTCAAATTGCCCAAAAACCAAGCTATTAAAACCATATTTGCTTCCAATTTCACAGCAAAAGGTTTAATCATACACGACGCTCAGGATCACATCGTACACCCAGAGCAAGCCAAAAAATTAAACACTATTTGGAAGAATTCAGAATTGTTCCAAACAGACGGATTGGGACACGCCCTGCAAGGCGATCCGATATTTGAAAAAATATTTCAATTCATTTCCCAAGCCTAGCCGTCCAAAATCACTATCTTTGCACCATGGAAGAGAATACAAAAAGATTAAACAAATTTTTATCTGAAAGTGGATATTGTTCACGCCGTGAGGCAGACCGATTAATCGATGAAGGACGTGTCACTCTCAATGGAATCATCCCTGAAATGGGGACCAAAGTGAGCCCGTCTGACCAAGTTTGCGTGGATGGCGTTGTCATTCAAGCGCAGGCTCCAGAACACAAAATTTACCTGGCTTTCAACAAGCCTGTGGGCATTGAGTGTACCACAAACCAATCTGTGCGTTCCAATATCGTGGATTTTATCAATTTCCCAGAGCGCATTTTCCCTATCGGGCGTTTGGACAAGGACTCAGAAGGCTTGATTTTCATGACCAATGACGGGGATATTGTCAACAAAATCCTTAGGGACCGCAACAACCACGAAAAGGAATACATCGTGACGGTCAACAAGCCCATCACGGACAGATTCATTGAGCGCATGGGCGCTGGTGTTCCCATTTTGGACACCGTGACCAAGGAATGTCGCGTGGAAAAAATCAGCAAAAACATCTTTAAAATATTTTTGACACAGGGGTTAAACAGACAGATTCGCCGCATGTGTGAGTACTTTGACTATGAAGTTGTCGCCCTGAAACGCGTCCGCATTCTGAACGTTTCACTGGACGTAGCCGTTGGTAAATACCGCCATTTGACTGCTTCAGAAATGGAAGTAATGAACGGGATGTTAGTTGAATCTGAAAAGCACATTGTTGAAGATGAGCACCAAAGTCAAGCAAAACGCAATTTCCCTAGAGAAAAGCAAACCATGCCAAAAGGACGTCAACAAAAGAATGAAGTCCAAGAACGCCCGTTGTTAAATGAGCGCATCAACCAAAGAAGAAGAAGCAATTCCTAATGTTTTTTTTGGGGGCGTTCCCTTTTTTCGCTAGCGCTTAAAAGGTCGGGTTTTTCGCTGTATCTTTTGGTCGGCACGGCCTCCCAAAAGGATGCCGCTACAACCCCTAACGCAAGTACAAGAAAATTCATAATACATAAAAAAACACCCTCACATCAAACTTTGTGAGGGTGTTTTTTTTATGTGTGTTCCTGATTTGATGATCCAATGTTCAAACAAAACCAAAAACGAACTTTTGACGATATTCAAAACAAAACCCGCGCAATACCTATGTAATGCGAAGGTTTTTATGTGCATATGATATCTTGTACAATACTGTGTTTGGGAATAAAACCCGATTAACAACCAAATAGGGTCTCCAAATGCGCGGTGTATCTTGCCATGTCTTGGGTTACCGCTGCATTTTTCTCCACATCGTGGAAATGAAAACTCGGCAATGACTTCATCCCGTTGAAAGCATTCATCTTGTGGAATCCAAAAAGAACCCCATCATCCACACTGCGTTGGTCAAAAAACTCACCTTCCATGGTAAATGCCGTTGCCGGAGCATTCCAACTGGTGGTTACCATATATTGGGTGTTTTTCAATAAACCACCAGTACCATAATTAATGGCTGGATTTTGAGAAGACCTCCCGTCATTTGCATATATAATGCCGTGGCCTGCAGTCAAAACTTCATCCAAATATTTTTTAAAATTGTTAGGCAATTGGAACCACCAAATTGGCGTGTGGTAAATCACCACGTCTGCCCAACTCCATTTTGTAATTTCCTCTGCTACCTCATAGCCTTGGTCAATGTGAGTTACCTGAACTTCAAACTCCGGCTTGGTGGCAAAAAAGGCCAAAGTTGTTTCTGTAATCGTTTTGTTGTATGTTCCACCAGAATGCGCGAATGTTTGTCCGCCGTTAATAACCAATATTTTTTTCATGTGTCTGTTCTTTCTTAATACTCAAAGATACTTCTTTTGGCAAACACCACATATTCCCCAAAGGTGCACAAGGATCTATTTAACATTATTTTGGACTTCTTGTACCTCTTCAGAAGTGCACACCCACATATAATACAGCTCTGATGACAAAAAAGGCTCCTTCCAATGCTTCTTACAATTTGTTAATGAACGTTCCCCATTGTATGTTGATTCCCTATTAACTTTTGAACTCCCTCCTGCTCTTTCAGACACCATCAACTTGACAAAGTGCATCTCTGCTCCTTTTAAATCCCAATAATAACTGGAATAATCCAAGTGATTATACTTTATATTATGCGCAACAATGAGACCGTTCCAGTTGAAGAACCCAATAATAACAAAACTGATATACACGGCCCAAGACATGCGTTCCACAAGGAAAGCCGTTGTTTTTTTGTATTGAATTTTATAAAAAGTCAAGCACAATCCCACAGCACAAAGAGCCAAAAACAAATATACCCCCAAGCGTTTTTCTGTCAGTCCCAAGGCTTGAATGTACAAGGTGTTTTTATACACACACAAAACCACCAAAAACCCGTTTAACAACAACCACAAATAACTCATGCGCTTTATGGTTTGGATGCCATCCAAAAAATTTAACCTTCCATTGAAATAAAACAACAAGACCACCACAGCCAACACAATGGAAAAGATCAGCGAAAAGACAATTTCATGAGTTGCCTCACTCAAGTTGACTGCATCCGGTTGCACAAGGTGCTCCACAACATAGCCCACAATAAAAACACCCAATAACAGATGGAGCACCCCAAGGGTAATCACACCGCTTAACTTCAAAAACTGATCCGGTATTAGCGCCGTGTTTGGGAGCGGTTTGATTTCAAAATTATCAGATAAATTTAGATTTTCTTTGTGAAACACTTCGGGCACATAAGCATCCCAATAGGCATAACTGAGATAAAAGCCCAAACCAAGAACCGGGAACAATACCCAATCCAGATCCAATTCATATCTGTTGTAAAAGGCATACATAAGGTCAGAATTTTGCATGTACAGCACTGCAAAGATGAAGATCACAAAAAGAGGAACAAAGAACAACGCAAAGAACTTGACCCAAAACTGATGTACCTTAATCCCTTTGGGCAACCAAGTGTCCAATAAAAATGGTCTGACCAAGGACACCGCTCCAACACAAAACACGACCGGTATGGAAAAAAGCAATTTGAATGGTTTGTTTTCAGCATACAGTCGCAACAAAACCAGGCAAACAAAGGTCATAAAAACCGTCATGGGTGTACACAAATAGGCATTGGAACACAAAATCAAAAACGTAGTACAAGACAACAGTATGCCCTTGGAATGTTTTGTTAGTTCAGGAAACTGATATAAAGAAGCCCCCAACAAAAGCAAACCGAATAAGGAAAGGTTCAAACCGATGTTTTGACTGTAAAACAACAACACAAAGATCAGGGTTGAAAACAGGATTAGAAGGTGTTTTTTCATTTTAGTAGTTTTTTATTGGTTATAAAGATTTTTTTAAATTAAAATCGAAAGTACTTTGCACTACAAAGTTTATTAGTAAAAAAATAAGACGTTTTAAGGTCTCATTAATTTTTCAAGTGCATTGAGATGCTGGGTGAATTGAAATCTCCCCAATTCTGTGATGCGGTAGGACGTTTTGGGTTTTTTACCCACAAACTCCTTCTTCACCTCCAGGTATTCTTTTTTTTCAAGGGCAGCGGCATGACTTGCCAAATTCCCATCTGTGATGCTCAACAAGGCTTTCATTTCAGTAAAGTCCACCCATTCATTCACGAGGAGCACAGACAACATGCCCAGGCGCACCCTACTTTCAAAATCTTTATTTATAGCATCAATAATACTCATTTAGTTGTATTTTTTATATAATATCAGACCATACAAAATGTGCAAGATCCCAAATCCAATCGTCCAAAACAAAAGCCCGTATCCCAGTAAAAATAAATTACAGAAACCAAGGGTCAACTCCAAAAGCCCCAAGTATTTCACATCTTCAAAGGTGTATTTTTCCACACTGCACAAGGCCAATCCATAAAAGATTAACATCACAGGAGCGATGTAAGCAAAATTTTCATGATAGATCAACGCCAGAGAAAATATCCCACCACACAGCAAAGGAACAGCCAAAGACCACAGCATCTTTTTTGTAGTTGCGGTATACAAAGGCAAGCCCAATCGCTTGCTCTTGTTGCGGGTAATTACAAAACCACTACCCAGCGCACTGATAAGAATGCCCACGGCTAATGAAAAATACTTGACTACCTGAGGGGTAGGATTGGCAATATCTGTATCATAACTCGGGGATTGAGACAAGAGGTAATACCCTATGGCAGCGCCCAAAAGAGCAATAACACCTGCAACTACACCAGATAAACCACTTAAAGAAATAAATCGGCTGGAACGCTCCATCATGGAACGTATATGCGCCAAATCATCAGAAACTTTTGTATTCATATCGTTTACTTTGAATTACAAAGTTATTTGAATTTTTTAAATACAACACATTTTTTGTCTTTTTTTTAAAATAAAGATCTGATCTTCCTTTTTGTAAAAAATGCATCTGTTGTCACAAGGCACGCCTCAGTAGTACATGTAAACGAATTTAGCAATCAGATTTAGCATGGGTATTGCCATAAAAAAAGCGGCGGTTTCTAATTGAAACCGCCGCTGAAGCCTTTTATATTGTGTTGTGTAAACCTCTTGTGTATTACAAAGGTTTAACCATGACGTAATCTTCCATCAAGTATCCGTTTCCAATCGCAATGTCTTCTGTTTTGACAATACTAAAATTGTTTTTCTCATAGAAACCCAAAGCCTTGTTGTAACGGTTGACATTTAATTGCAACTGAGTTGCACCCGCTGCAACAGCTGCGTCAATCACCGCATCCATCAATTGTTGGCCCAAACCGCGTGTGTGCTGATTGGTCAAGACGTATATTTTGTGGAGTTTGGTGGTGGTGCTTCCCTCCAGCCCATGTTCAAAAGAGGCGAAACCAAGAGGTTCACCGCCTTCATAAAGGGCTATGAAATGGTGGTTTGACAGATGTAAATCTTCCAAGTTTTGGATGGAATAAAAACGGTCCAGCATATAGTCAATTTGATCTTGGCTCAGGATAGCTGCATAACAGATGGGCCAAATAGCGTATGCCAAATCACGAACGGTGGAAAGTTGCTGTTTTGAAAGTTGTTGTATCATATGTATAGTAAAGAAGGCAACCCTATGGATTGCCTTCAGTATTGTTATAATTTAAGTGATAATGAATTTTTGGAGCCCTGCGTTAGGGATTGGAACGGCATCCTTTTGGGAGGTCCTACCGACCAAAAGATACAGTGGAAAGCCCGGTTTTGGGCCAGCGCAGCGCAGGCTAAAAAACGCCCAAAAAATCTATATCTTATTTATTGTTTCTTCTACGGTCACGCGCCAAAAGTGTATTTTTTAACAACATGGCAATGGTCATTGGTCCAACTCCACCAGGAACTGGCGTGATCCACGATGCTTTTTGACTCACATTGTCAAAATCTACATCACCCTTGATTACATAACCTTTTGGATGAGAATCGTCTTGAACACGCGTGATTCCCACGTCAATTACCACAACGTCGTCCTTACACATTTCTGCTTTCAGGAAGTTTGGAACCCCCAAAGCGGTGATGATAATATCTGCTTGGGTCGTGATTTGACTCAGGTTTTTGGTGTGGCTGTGCGTCAAGGTAACTGTTGAATTTCCAGGGAAACCTTTGCGGCCCATCAAAATACTCATCGGTCTACCCACAATGTGAGAACGTCCAATAACCACGGTGTGTTTACCAGCGGTATCCACCTCATAACGCTCCAATAATTCCAAGATTCCAAATGGAGTAGCTGGAATAAAAGTGGTCATGTCCAAGGCCATCTTACCAAAATTTTCAGGGTGGAAACCATCAACATCTTTGGATGGATCAATGTGCATCAAAACCTTTTGCTCATCAATCTGTTTTGGCAACGGCAATTGCACGATGAAACCGTCAATATCGTCGTTTTCATTTAATTCTTTAATCTTGGCTAACAACTCCACTTCTGAAGTATTTGCGGACATTCTGATCAGTGTAGACTCAAAACCAATGCGCTCACACGCCTTGACTTTGCTGGCTACATAAGTCAAACTGGCGCCGTCATTACCCACAATAATAGCTGCAAGGTGGGGTACTTTTTCACCCTTTTGACGCATGGCGTCTACCTGTGCCTTAATTTCATCTTTGATATCATTTGATACCTTTAAACCGTCTAGTAGTTGCATTTTTATTTGTTGTTGTTGTGTTGTATAAAGACAAAGGTTTAAAATTTCACATGGAAACTTTAAACCTTTGAGTATTTCATTTTAGCGCATACCTTTCATACCGCCCATCATGCGCATCAAGTTTTTACCGCCTGATCCTTGCATCATTTTCATCATTTTGCTCATTTGATCAAACTGCTTCAACAATTGATTCACTTGTTGGATGTTTGTACCAGAACCTTTGGCAACACGCGTCTTGCGCTTTGCGTCCAATAAGGCTGGAGATTTGCGTTCATCAGGCGTCATAGAGAAAATGATAGCCTCAATGTGTTTGAAGGCGTCGTCCTCAATTTCCACATCTTTTAAAGCTTTAGAAGCACCTGGTATCATCCCAACCAAATCCTTCATATTACCCATTTTCTTAACCTGTTGTATTTGAGAAAGGAAATCGTCAAAACCAAATTCGTTTTTGGCAATTTTCTTTTGTAATTTTCTTGCTTCTTCTTCGTCATACTGCTCTTGCGCGCGTTCAACCAAAGAGACAACGTCCCCCATACCCAAGATTCTGTCCGCCATACGTTGAGGATAGAAAACGTCAATCGCTTCCATTTTCTCACCCGTACCGATGAATTTGATTGGTTTGTTCACTACAGATTTGATGGTAATTGCAGCTCCACCGCGGGTATCCCCGTCCAGTTTAGTCAAAATAACTCCGTCAAAATCCAAGCGATCGTTGAATGCTTTTGCAGTATTTACAGCATCTTGTCCAGTCATGGCATCCACCACAAACAAGGTTTCTTGAGGCTGAATGGCTTTGTGCACATTAGCAATCTCAGTCATCATTTGCTCATCAATAGCCAAACGACCTGCAGTATCCACAATCACCACATTGAACCCATTGGCTTTGGCATGTTTGATGGCATTCTGCGCGATAGATACCGCATCTTTATTGTCAGGCTCTGAATATACTTCCACACCAATTTGCTCCCCAACCACGTGTAACTGGTTGATCGCAGCTGGACGGTAAATATCACAGGCTACCAACAAAGGCTTTTTGTTTTTCTTTGTTTTAAGGAAATTAGCCAACTTTCCAGAAAAAGTAGTCTTACCTGATCCCTGAAGACCAGACATCAAAATAACAGAAGGATTCCCTGATAAGTTTACCCCTGCAACGTCACCACCCATCAATTCAGTCAACTCATCTTTGACAAGTTTAACCATCAATTGCCCCGGCTGTAAAGTTGTCAATACATCCTGTCCAATCGCTTTTTCTTTTACTCTTGTTGTAAAATCTTTAGCAATCTTAAAGTTCACATCGGCATCCAAAAGTGCACGTCTCACCTCTTTCAAAGTGTCTGCAACGTTTACTTCTGTAATTTTTCCATGACCTTTTAAAATATGAAAGGCCTTATCTAGTTTATCGCTTAAATTATCAAACATAATTTTTCTATCTTTTTGAGAGTTGCAAATTTAGTTATTTGAATTGTAAGTTTAAAATAAAAAGGCGATATAAAAAAAAAGTGTTGCATTAAAATGCAACACTTTGGTAATTTTTCGCTTATTTCTTAGCGCAACAAGATTTTTCACCTTTTGTGTCCGTGGTTTTCTTGTCTGAACAAGACTTATCTGACTTATCTGACTTACCATCTTTTTTGTCCTTTGACGCACAACAAGCTGGTTTTTCTTTTTGATCTTTTGGTTTTTGCTCCTGAGCTGAAAGTGTCATTCCAGCACTCAAAACCATTACAGCTGCGATAGCTACTAATTTTTTCATACTATTTGGATATTTAAACTTCAATTTTATCTATTCAAATATAGCA
>JAGHSS010000320.1 GCA_018065745.1 Candidatus Neoflavobacterium equi
CTTTTCTTTGGGTTCTAGGTGTCCCCCTAGCGCATACGTTAGCCTTGGCTAATGTGTATTGCGCCCTTGTAGTCTTTTCGCCTAAAACTCAAAGCCTGCAAACGAGTTATTAATTTAATTCCTCCAGGAAGGAAACAATTGTGTCTAAAACAGTATCAACTGGATCGTCTACCCATTTTTTGTCTGTTTCGGCAAGATTTATTCTTTTTATTGTAAAGACCTAAGGTGTCAATGACTGACATCGTGATTTTTCTATATTGTTTTTCTCACATAGAAAGTCTTGTTTGACTGTCCGTGTTTTTCAATTTTGTTTTCATCACAAAGTTGTTTAAGGGCCTTTTCAATTGTCTGTCGTGCAAGTGTCGGACAGTGTTCCTGAATGTCACTTTTTGTGAATTTGCCAAGACGTTCCTTCACTACCCTTTCAACCATTTTATAGGCTGAAATTTTATCTTCTATAAGGTTCAATCTTTCTTCAAAATCCCTATATGCAGAAAGGACGATTCCCAGGATATATTTTACAAAAGCTGTGTTATCATTTGTTCCGTCCTGCCAGTTTGCAGAGCTTTCTTCCAAAACATCGTAATAAGTGTCTTTTGTTTTTTCGATTTTCTTTTCCAAACTGATGTACTTACAAACAACAAAGCCGGACCTGTAAAGCAGAAGTGTTGTAAGCAATCGTGACATTCTTCCGTTTCCATCATTAAAAGGATGAATGCACAAAAAGTCTTTTATAAAGTTGCTAATCAATAGAAGAGAATCAATTTCGCCAAGACTCATTGCTTTATTGAAGGTGTCACAAAGTTGTTCCATAGCAATAGGTGTTTCAATTGGACTGAGAGGTTCAAAAAGAACGTTTGAAGTTCCATCTGGGAGATTTGCAACAATGTAATTCTGAGTATTTTTGAACTTTCCTCCAAAATCAGGATTTGAATACTGATAAAGATATTTATGTAGTTGCAGAATGTAGCTAGGGGTGATGGGAATGTATTCAAAATTTTCGTGAATTATATTAAGAACATCACGATAGCCCATAATCTCTTTTTCATCTCTGTTTTTTGGAGCAGTTTTTTCCTGGACCAGCTGCTTGATTCGAGTGTTTGTAGTTACAATACCTTCAATTTTGTTAGAGCTTTCTGTACTTTGAATCTTTGCTATTTCAACCAGTTTTTCTAGTTTCTCTTTTTTCTGGCTGATGAAAAGCTGCTGCCTGCCTTTGTATTCATGTATTTTGGCAATGTAGCCCATGATTTCATTATCAATGATGCAGTTCAGTTTTGAATAATCAAAAGTTCGCATTCCCCTATTATTCTCCTATCTCTCCTATTATAGCATAAAAAGTAGGAGCGTGGTATTAACAATAGGAGATTTTGGAAATTATTTTCCTTAAGCAAGCGGTTATTCGGTGATTTGGCTATATTTCATTCGGTATGTTGGCAGTTTTATTTTTTACGGCAAGCTTTAGCATTTTTAGAATTAACTCTGCAGTAGAAACGGCAAGTCTCCTATTTTGTCATTGAAAATAGGAGACTGTGTTTGTATATAGGAGAGATGCTGCGGAAACTCAAAAACGGCCCAGAATCGCTTCAAAATGCATCGGTCGAGTAATTTGTCGATTTTATTTAAAAACCCCTCTTAAAAGCCCGTTATTTGCGTCTGTATTTTTGCAATAGTATTTTAAT
>JAGHSS010000309.1 GCA_018065745.1 Candidatus Neoflavobacterium equi
ATGTTTGGGTGTCATATTTAGATTTTATTTTTTCAAATAATTCTTTTTCTACCGTTTCATCCACTACTTCCCCTTTGGATTTTAATGAAGAAGCTTCTATCTGCATCAACACTTTAGCTGCTTGAGATCCTCCCATTACAGCCATTTCTGCAGTTGGCCAAGCCAAGAAAAAGCGTGGATCAAAAGCTTTACCACACATGGCATAGTTACCTGCACCATAAGAATTTCCAACCAAGATTGTGAATTTAGGAACTACTGAGTTTCCAACAGCATTTACCATTTTTGCACCATCTTTGATGATTCCACCATGTTCTGATTTACTTCCAACCATGAAACCGGTTACATCTTGAAGGAATACTAAAGGTATTTTCTTTTGGTTGCAATTTGCTATAAAACGAGTTGCTTTGTCTGCAGAGTCAGAATAAATAACTCCACCAAATTGCATCTCACCTTTTTTATTTTTGATTATTTTTCTTTGATTGGCTACAATTCCTACTGCCCAACCATCAATTCTTGCATAACAAGTAATTAAGGTTTGTCCATAATCAGGTTTGTATTCATCATATTCAGAATTGTCTACAATTCGTTTAATAATTTCATACATATCATAAGGTTCATGGCGAAGCTTTGGCAAAATTCCAAAAATTTCATTTGGATCTTGTGCAGGAACTACTGCTTTAATTCTGTTGTATCCTGCTTTGTCAAAGTCTCCAATCATACCAACAATTTTCTTGATGCGATCCAAGGCATCTTTGTCGTCTTTGGCTTTGTAATCAGTAACTCCAGAAATCTCGCAATGTGTGCTTGCACCTCCAAGTGTTTCATTGTCAATTTGTTCTCCAATAGCGGCTTTTACCAAGTAGCTACCAGCCAAAAAGATACTTCCAGTTTTGTCAACTATCATGGCTTCATCACTCATGATTGGCAGGTAAGCACCGCCAGCAACACAACTTCCCATAACTGCGGCAATCTGCGTAATTCCAGAACTGCTCATGATGGCATTATTTCTAAAAATTCTTCCAAAATTCTCCTTGTCTGGAAATATTTCATCTTGAAGCGGAAGGTATACACCAGCACTGTCAACCAAATAAATGATTGGCAATCTATTTTCCATGGCAATTTCTTGCGCTCTTAAATTTTTCTTTCCTGTGATTGGAAACCAAGCACCAGCTTTCACTGTTGCGTCATTGGCTACAACAATACATTGTTTGCCAGAAATGTATCCAATTTTTACCACAACTCCTCCAGAAGGACAACCACCGTGTTCAGCATACATACCGTCACCAACCAAAGCACCAATTTCAATGCTGTCTTTTTTTGGATCTAGCAAATAATTTATGCGTTCCCTTGCGGTCATTTTACCTTCACTGTGTAACTTTGCAATTCTCTTTTCACCACCACCCATTTTAACTTTAGCTAACTTTTGTTTTAAGTCAGATAAAAGCATGCGGTTGTGATCTTCATTTTTATTGAAATTAATGTCCATCTTTAATTTGTTAATTCTGCTTCAGCTAATTTACAAAACCTAACGACATCTGAAAGCTTGAAGAAATAATAATTTTTATATGATTTCTTTAATATTACATAACATTAACTTAACATGGAATTATTACATTTGCGCTATTAAAATTAAAAAACATGTCATTAAATAACATCTTTCAATTTTTTGTTCCAAAGGATAAAAAGTTTTTTCCACTTTTTGAACAAGCAACAACAAACTTAGTAATTCTTGCAGAGACTTTACATGAAGCTGTAAATGCTCCAAAAGGAGAAAGAGAAACCTTGTTTAAAAAAATTGAGGAGCTTGAAGCTAATATCGAAGAGATTACACACAAGACCAACTTGGAATTGAGTCGCAATTTTATCACTCCATTTGACAGAGAGGATATTCACTCCTTAGTGAAAGCAATTGATGATGTTGCTAGTTATATGCACACTGCTGCAAGTAGAATGCGTTACTACCAAATTGAAAAAATTACAAAATCAATCAGAAAGTTAACTGAAATCAATTTGGAAGCTTGTCTTTTAATTAAGAAAGCGGTTATTGAAGATTTGCCAAACATGAACAACCTTAAAGGAATTGCTGAAGCGTGTAAACGTATCAACAAATTAGAAAGTAAGGCTGATAACGTTTTTGACAAAGCGGTTGCTGATATTTTTGAAAATGAAATGGATGCTAAAAACATCATTAAATATAAAGAGGTTCTTTCTGCATTGGAGTCTGCATCAGACAAATGTAAAGGAGTTTCTAACGTTCTTGAAGCTGTTTCAGTTAAACATTCCTAATCAATTACAAAATGGAAATGTTAACTGAGTTACCTGCAATGTTGTTATTTATCATCGTCCTTGCTTTGGGCTTTGATTATATCAACGGGTTTCACGATGCGGCAAATTCAATTGCTACCATTGTTGCAACCAAAGTTTTAACACCTGTACAAGCGGTAATATGGGCTGCTTGTTTCAATTTTGCTGCCTACTTTATTTCAAAATATTGGATTGGAGAGTTTAAAATTGGTAATACCATAGCAAAAACGGTTCACGAAGAATTTATTACTCTTGAAGTAATTCTGGCTGGATTGGTAGCTGCAATCATATGGAACTTGATGACGTGGAAGCTTGGAATTCCTTCTTCATCTTCACATACATTGATTGGTGGATTTATGGGAGCTGCTTTAACACATGCTTATTATATCTCTGCAGATTTAGCTACTGTTGTCAATTCAAAAGTAATTTGGATTTTCTTATTCATCTTTTTAGCGCCTTTGCTGGGGATGTTAATGGCTTATTTTATAACGGTTGCCATCCTGTGGATTTGTAGAAAAACAAACCCACACAAGGCGGACAAATGGTTCAAAAAATTGCAATTATTGTCTTCTGCTTTGTTTAGTTTAGGACATGGTGGTAATGATGCTCAGAAAGTAATGGGTATTATTGGTGCAGCTGTAATTTGTTGGCATATGTCTTTACCAGCTTCTGCTGGAGATCCATATCAAGCAATGGAAGCATCTGAGCGTTTTGGTTACTTTGTTGAGCATTACTATTGGGTTCCAATTGCATCCTTTATCTTTATCGGATTGGGAACTTTGAGTGGTGGTTGGAAAATTGTGAAAACAATGGGATCTAAAATTACTAAAGTAACTCCTTTGGAAGGGGTAGCTGCAGAAACTGCTGGAGCGTTCTCTTTGTTCATTACGGAACACTTTGGAATTCCAGTTTCTACAACACATACCATTACTGGTTCTATTATTGGGGTTGGAATTACTAAAAGAATTTCTGCTGTAAGATGGGGGGTAACAATCAACTTGCTTTGGGCATGGATTTTAACCATTCCAGTATCTGCTTTAATGGCTGCATTGGTATACTATATTGTGCATTTATTCAACTAGATCTTAGTGAAATATATATATAAAAAAGAGGATGTTCTGTGAACATCCTCTTTTTTATTTTGTGTAAGTGGCCGCGTTAGGGGAGGAAGCGGCATCCTTTTGTCAAGGTGGCAAGTGAAACGCAGCCCCGTACAAAAGATATAGCGTACTACCCGACCCATCCTGGAGTGCAACGACAGCAGATGGGTAACGCCCAAATAATTATGACAATATTATTTATACTATTTTGAAGTAATTTCTTCTTTTCTAATGTTACCGTCAATCATTACGAGTTTTCTGTCTGCCATGTTTGCGAGCTCTTCGTTATGCGTCACGATCACAAATGTGTGCCCAAATTCATCGCGAAGTTGGAAAAACAACTGATGTAAATTTTCTGCCGTTTGGGTATCTAAATTTCCTGAGGGTTCATCTGCGAATATGACAGCGGGGTTGTTGATCAGCGCTCTAGCCACGGCTACACGCTGTTGCTCTCCACCAGACAGGGCATTTGGTTTGTTGTGGTATCTGTGTGAAAGGCCCAATTTGTCCAATAATTCTTTGGCTTGTTGTTCCACTTCACTTTTATTTCTTTTGGCTATGAAACCAGGAATACACACGTTCTCTAAAGCCGTGAATTCTGGTAATAATTGATGAAATTGAAATATAAAACCCAATTTTTGATTTCTAAATTTAGACAAATCAGCATCAGATAGTTTTAAAATATCAGTACCGTCAATGGTCAAGCTGGAATTACTTGAAGCCGCTGGCTTGTCCAAGGTCCCGAGAATGTGGAGTAGGGTGGTTTTCCCAGCTCCAGATGCCCCAACAATGGAAACAATTTCACCTTTTTGAATGTGTAAATTAACGCCTTTCAACACTTGAAAGTCGTCATAAGATTTCATTAAATTGATACCGTCAATCATCTTCTTGATATTTGAAACAAAGAAACAAAAAAAACAGACGCATCACAACGTTTGCCAAAGTATTGTTGTTGAGTTTAAAATTTTGTAAATTAGAGGTATAAAATTATGTGTTATGGATAATGTTTCTCGTGCTTATATGGGAGGTGGATGCTTTTGGTGCACAGAGGCTGTGTTTTCAAGATTAAAAGGAGTTTTTTCAGTTCAACCAGGATATATGGGGGGAAAGACGGTGAATCCAACGTATGAGCAAATATGTACGGGCCTTACAAATCACGCAGAGGTGGTGGAGGTAACTTTTGATGCAAATATCATTTCTTACAAGCAACTTTTAGAGGTGTTTTTTGCCACTCATGACCCTTTGTCACTAAATCGTCAAGGTGCTGATGTGGGAACTCAATACAGAAGTGTGTTGTATTATTTGGATGAAAATCAAAAAGAAACAGCATTGCAGACGATTGATTATTTAAATGAAAACTACTATAAACCAAATACTATTGTAACTGAAATAAGCCCTATGGTTCCCTTTTATAAGGCAGAAGTGAGTCATAAGGAATATTATGATCGTAACCCTTATCACAGTTATTGTCAGTATGTCATCGCACCAAAGATCATAAAATTGAACTCTTATTTTGAAGGAATTGTAAAATAATTGGCTCGGTTTTTGAGTTGTATCTTTTTATAAATCTGTTATTTATGACTAAACAAATAGAGTTTCTGGAAGGTTCAATACCGTCTGATAAAAACAAATACCGCAATCTTATCTTGGGTCTTGTTTTTGATATGATCGGAAACCTTTCTTATATCATCCCTGGAGTTGCAGAATTTACTGATATCATCTGGGCGCCGATATCTTCATTTTTGATTTCAAGAATGTATAAGGGAAATGTAGGTAAAATTGCCGGAGTGTTCTCTTTTATTGAGGAAGCACTTCCAGGTTTTGATGTAATTCCTACTTTTACTATAACTTGGTTTTATACCTATGTTTTTAATAAAAACAAAAATTAAACAATTTATATTTAATAAAAATCCAATACATAGTGTTGGATTTTTTG
>JAGHSS010000008.1 GCA_018065745.1 Candidatus Neoflavobacterium equi
ATTTTATCTTTGTAGCTATTATTTTTTCACATCTATGATTCAATCCATGACTGGTTATGGCAAAGCAAGCTTGCAATTGCCTACAAAAAAAATTACAGTAGAACTAAAGTCTTTAAACAGTAAAGGTTTAGATCTCAACACACGAATGCCGTCCATATATAGAGAAATGGAATTGGGATTGCGCAATCAAATTGCACAAGTTCTGGAACGTGGTAAGGTTGATTTTTCACTTTATATTGAAGTGACAGCTGAAGAAACATCTACAAAGATTAATGTTCCTATTGTAAAATCTTACATCAAACAGATGCAAGCTATTTTACCAGATGCTGACGCTACAGAATTGATGAAAATGGCTGTAAGAATGCCAGATGCATTAAAGACTGAACGCGATGAGATTGATGAAAATGAGTGGAAAACTATTCAAGGTGTCATTACTGAAGCTTTGGAAAACATCAAACAATTCAGAATTGATGAAGGGCAGTCTCTTGAAAGAGATTTCATCAACCGCATTCAAAACATCAAAAATTTGATGGACAAGGCTGTTGCATTGGACCCGGAAAGAATTGCGTCTGTAAAAGAACGCTTGAGTACTGCAATTGCTGAATTGAATGTCAATGTGGACCAAAGTAGATATGAACAAGAATTGATCTATTACATTGAAAAATTAGACATTAATGAAGAAAAAGTAAGATTGGGTAACCATCTTGAATACTTCATCACTACTTTGGAAGGTCAAGAAGCTAATGGCAGAAAACTTGGTTTCATCACTCAAGAAATGGGTAGAGAAATCAACACCATGGGTTCTAAATCCAACCATTCAGAAATGCAGAAATTAGTTGTTCAAATGAAGGATGAATTAGAGAAGATTAAAGAACAAGTACTTAACGTATTATAGAAATACACAACAACACAACAATGAATACAGGAGGCAAATTAATTGTTTTCTCAGCTCCGTCAGGATCTGGAAAGACAACCATAGTTAGACATCTATTAGAACAGCCGGATTTAAATTTAGAATTTTCTATTTCTGCCGCAACTCGTGAGCCAAGAGGTAAGGAAATTAACGGTACAGATTATTACTTTATATCTTTGGAAGATTTCAAAAATCACATCAAAAAAGAAGATTTTGTGGAATGGGAAGAAGTATACAGAGATAATTTCTACGGGACCTTAAAGACTGAAATTGAACGTATTTGGGCTTTGGGTAAAAATGTAATTTTTGACATTGATGTTGCAGGAGGATTGCGAATTAAAAAGAAATTCCCAGATCAAACACTTGCCGTGTTTGTGAAACCACCAAGCATTGATGAACTTAAAATAAGACTAAAGAAACGCTCAACAGAAAGCGAAGACAAGATCAATATGCGCATCGCAAAAGCATCTGTTGAACTGGCAACTGCACCTCAATTTGACACCATCATAAAAAATTATGACTTGGACACAGCAAAGAAGGATGCTTATGAGTTAGTTAAAAACTTTACTAAATAAAAGACATGAAAATAGGTTTATATTTCGGAACGTTCAATCCCATTCACGTTGGACATCTTATCATTGCCAATCACATGGCTGAACATTCTGACTTGGACCAAATATGGATGGTGGTAACCCCACACAATCCTTTAAAAAAGAAAGCTTCGCTTGTGGATGACCATCACCGCTTGGAGATGGTCCACATAGCGACCAAAGGCTATGATAAAATTCATGCTTCTGACATTGAATTTAAACTTCCACAGCCAAATTACACAGTCAACACCCTGGCACATTTGGAAGAACGTTTCCCAAAACATACCTTTTGCCTCATTATGGGAGAAGACAATTTAATCTCCCTTGAAAAATGGAAGAATTATGATGTGATTTTGGAGAAATACAAAATATACATCTACCCAAGAATTGCTGAGGGAGAAGTTCCTGAGCACTTTTTAAATCATCCAAATGTCATTAAGGTGGACGCTCCTATCATTGAACTTTCTTCTACTTTTATCAGAGAGAACATCAAACTTGGCAAAAATATTACTCCAATGATTGATCGTCAGGTTTGGGACTATATTGACCACAACCTTTTCTACAAAAAATAAAAAGGATTAACGGTTCATTAATTCCATTTTTTAATAAAGTTCCCTAACTTTATTAAAAAATTACTATGCAAACATTTGAACTATACAATCCTACCAAAATACTTTTTGGAGAACATCAGATTGAAAAATTACCTGAATTACTTCCCGCTAATGCAAAAATTCTTGTAGTTTATGGCGGAGGAAGTATTTTCAAAAACGGCATTCACACCCGTGTAACTGAAGCAATCAAAGACTTCCAATACTTGGAATTTAGTGGTGTGGAACCCAATCCTACCTATGAAACATTAAGCAAGGCTGTTGCCCTTGTAAAATCTGAACATATTACTTTCATACTTGCTGTTGGTGGCGGAAGCGTTATTGATGGTGTAAAATTCATTTCAGCTGCTGCAACTTTTGATGGTGATGCTAAAGAAATTTTGCGCAAAAAAATTCTGTTCAAAACGGGATCTTCAAACCCTGTTCCTTTTGGAGCCGTGCTTACCTTACCTGCAACAGGAAGTGAAATGAACTCTGGAGGTGTGGTATCCATTGCTGAAACTCAAGAAAAGTTAACCTTTGGAGGTAGCGCATTGTTTCCTGTCTTTTCCATTTGTGAACCTAGTGTCATCAAATCACTACCAAAGAGACAGATTCAAAACGGTGTGGTTGATGCATTCAATCACGTTTTAGAACAGTATTTAACTTACAATCACGACGCCATTTTACAAGATAGAACTGCAGAGGGAATTCTTCAAACACTGATAGAGATTGGTCCTGATGTAGTGGAACAACCTGATAATTACAAATTGGCTTCCAATTTTATGTGGAGTTGTACTTTTGCATTAAACGGACAATTAAACAAAGGTGTACCTACTGATTGGGCTACACATATGATTGGTCACGAATTGACCGCTTTATATGGCATTGATCACGCCAGAACACTTGCTATTGTAGGTCCTAACCTATACCGATCCTTGTTTGAATCTAAAAAGGGTAAATTAGCGCAATACGGCAGACGCGTTTGGAATATTACAGATGGTAATGCTGATGAAATTGCTTCAAAGGCTATTGATAAAACGGTTGCTTTTTACCACCAAATGGGTATGCAAACCAAACTATCTGAATACACAGAAGATTATGCAAACACTGCAGACATCATAGCACAGCGATTTGTTGAAAGAAATTGGTTGGGATTAGGAGAACGCAAGCTTGTGACTCCAGACCTGGTAAAGGAAATCATTGCAAACAGTATATAATAAAAAACCTAACGATTACTCGTTAGGTTTTTTTTATACTTATTCTGGTATGTTTTTCATTTTAGCAAAGTCTTTGACACCGCCTCCAACTTTTAAATATTGTATGTATCCCACACCTTCAAACTCATATACCGTTCCTGATGATCTGTGCGTCAATCTGATTCTACTGTCATTGACAATAGTGAAGACAAATTCTTCATTCCCCCAGAAGTCATAATCCAATGTTAGAATCTTAGAGTAAGGATCATTGTTTATGTTGAACACATCATAAACTCCTGTATATCTCCAAGAAATATTGTTTAAACCTGTGTTTGGATTGTTAGTAGACGATTGGAATTGGTTTCCTCTAGATAAGAACTTGATGAAATTCTCATTGTCAAAATCATTCAAAACACCATAGTTACTTGTGTATACTTTTTTCCAAGCTTGGAATTCTTGTAAGAAGTAATTCATATTTTGGTAGAAGACCGCATCATAATCATAGTTGTTTACATTGTAACCATACAAGACGTAAGATGTGTTTTGTGATCTGTCATACAATTCAATTCTATTTCCACCCATATATGATATTTCAAGGGTGTAATATCCATAACTGTCGTGGTTGACAGTAACTGTATTAAAAGTGGTATTAAAAGTTCCGACATCAATACCTAAACCATTACCAGTATATCCAAAACCGGACATATTGTTGTTGGCATAAACCACTCGGTTAATAAAAGATATTGTAAAAGCACGATCTAAAAATGGAACACTACCATTTCCACGTGTCGCATCATAATCAACCTCCCATAAATCATATTGCTGAATAAACAACCCAAGATCATTTTGCTGAGGATAATCATCATAATAGGTATCTGATGTACATCCCACTAGTAAAAATGTAGGTATACATATTAACAGGAATAATTTTATCAATTTCATAACTTTAACTTTTAACATTTCTATTTTACCTTGACAATAAATGTGCCATTAACTGCAAATATAAGTTATAACGCAAGTTATTATTTTATGTTTCATCTAATTTCTGTACTTTTGACTTTAAAATTCATATTTAAAAATGGGTAAGAATCCAAAGTTTGCTGTAATTGGAGGAGGTAGCTGGGCAACTGCAATAGTTAAAATGCTGAGTGAGAACCTTACAGAGATTGCTTGGTACATGAGAAACGACAGTGCAATTGCACATCTGAAACAATCAGGCCACAATCCAAATTACTTGCAGTCTGTAGCTTTTTGTAACGAGCAATTAAAATTGACAAATGATATCAATGAAGCCGTAGCTTATGCGGACTTCGTTATTTTTGCTATTCCATCTGCTTTCCTAAGCAAGGAACTTGAGAATTTAACTGAAAGCTTGGAAGGAAAAGTAGTGTTTTCTGCAATTAAAGGTATTGTTCCAGAAACGAATCTTATTGTTGGGAACCACTTCCACTTGAAATATAATATTCCATTGGAAAAAATTGGAGTTATTACAGGTCCTTGTCACGCTGAAGAGGTTGCGTTGGAGCGCTTATCTTATTTAACCATCGCTTGTGGTGATGCAGAAAATGCAGCTACACTGGCTAGTAAATTGAATAGCCACTACATAAAAACAAAAATATCTGACGATATTATTGGTACTGAATATGCTGCTATGTTGAAAAACATATACTCTATTGCAGCAGGGATTGCACACGGATTGGGTTATGGAGATAACTTCCAAGCCTTGTTGATGAGTAATGCCATTAGAGAAATGAAAAAATTCATCAAAAAAGTACACAAGATGAAACGCAACATCAATGACTCTGCCTATTTGGGAGATTTATTGGTTACTGGATATTCTGTGTTTTCAAGAAACAGAATGTTTGGTAATATGATTGGTAAAGGATATACCGTTATGTCTGCTCAAATGGAAATGAGTATGATTGCTGAAGGGTATTATGCTGCCAAAAGTGCGCATTTACTCAATGAAGAATTGGGTGCTAAAACCCCGATTATCAATGCTGTATACAGTATTTTATATGAAGGAAAAGACCCTAAAAAAGTATTTAAAAAATTAACTGAAAAACTTGATTAACAACAGGTTTTTCAATTTTCATAACTTCAAAACCTCTTTTAAGAATCACAATCCATTGAATATCAATATGTTGAATTCTTAAAAGAGGTTTTTTTTACCATTCAAATATTAAAAACGGTTTTTATAAGTTATTCATTACAAGGGAGTTACAAGCGCTGCCTTGGTTAAATTTATACCACTTATATTTGGCAAATCAAAAAGAATCACAATGAAAGAAGAAGCAGTAAAAAATGTTGATCACTTGATTAACCACCCTGGAATTTTGACAGCTTTTGGTATCGCGGTACTAATTATGTTGTTGTTGGATTTAGGAATTTTCAACAAAAAAAGCCACGTTGTATCAAACAAGGAAGCCTTAACATGGTCTTTGGTATGGATCAGTTTGGCCATGTGTTTTAGTGGAATCATATATTATTTTTTGGATGCCCCCACGGGAACTCAAGATAATTTTTCAAAATTTCAAGCCGCTTACTGGATTGAGAAAGCACTATCTGTAGATAATCTATTTGTATTTATATTGGTATTTAAGTTTTTCAAAATACCTAAGGAATACCAACACAAGGTATTATTCTGGGGCGTATTGGGTGCGTTGTTTTTCAGAGCTATCTTTATTTTTGCTGGTGTAGAGCTGATCAACATGACTTATTTGCCTTCATTTAGTATTGGAGACTACCATTTCAACCTGTCCAACGATATGGCGGAACATGCGAATTTCTTGACTAATGAATTTTTTAGACCTAATGTTATTCTAACTGTATTTGGAATCTTCTTGATTTATGCAGGTATAAACTCTTGGAAAAACCACGATGACGATGACGACAACAAAGATTTGTCTAAAAATTTAGGTGTGCGTTTGGTACACAAGTTTTACAAGGTAAGCCCAGAATTTGACGGTGATAAATTCTTTACCATCAAAAATGGAATTAAAATGGCAACGCCACTTTTTGTAGCGATTGCGGTTATTGAAGTTACTGATTTGGTTTTTGCTGTGGATAGTATTCCTGCAATTTTTGCGATTGCGCCAGATGACCCATTTATCTTGTACACTTCTAACATATTTGCCATTTTGGGATTGAGATCTCTATATTTCCTTTTGGCTAACTCTATGGATTTATTTTCTAGATTAAATTACGGACTTGCGGTGATCTTGAGTTTTATTGGTATAAAAATGCTTATTATGCCGTTTTACCACTTTGATTCCGTCGTTTCCTTATCTATTATTGGTGGGGTGTTGTTATTGTCTGTAATCGCTTCTTTGGCGTTCCCAGTGAAGAAGGAATTAAAAGAAGAAATATAATTATTGAACTAAAGTAAACAGGACTGTTTGCGCCGCGTTAGCGGTTGAAGCGGCATCCTTTTATAAGGCTTTAGCCGCATAAAAGATACAGCGGAAGACGCGACCTTTTTTGAGCGCAGCGACAAAAAGGGAACGCCCTCCAAAATAAGATAAAAAAAATGAGGAAACTTTTAATTAAGCTTCCTCATTTTTTATTTCAACAATACCCCTCTTTTGTTAATCACGGGAATATCTCTTGTTCCTTTGTCGTTTATTGTGTTGGTCTTAAACACAAAAATTTTATCATATAATGTGTTATTTAAAAAGTAGGTAACTGCAAATTCGTTATCTAATTGCAACACATTGTTTTCTAACAATTCAATTTTTACCGCAGATTTTGGCGCTACTTCAGCAAAGGCATTTCTGAACATACCGGTGTTGCGCGGCTCGCCGTTGATGAACCCGTAAGCTTTGGAAACCACGATGGCCATTTCAAGATTATTATCAGTGTCGTTCACCAAATAGGCATACCAACAATCCTCTTGGAAGTCCTCATTCCACTCTTTTACCGCAGCGATGTAAACATTTTCAACTGTAGGTATAATAATATCCTTTTTCATGAGTTATATATATAAT
>JAGHSS010000186.1 GCA_018065745.1 Candidatus Neoflavobacterium equi
TACAACAGCTGAACATTCATTACCAGAACTTTGAGAAGCTGTTAAAACATATTCCGTAGATACATTAGGATTAAAAAACCAACCATCTGTTGCATCTCCAGAAACACCAATACTTGGCACCCAATTGAAAGTGTCATATTCATTTGATCCTGAAACTAATGTAATAGTTACAGAATTACCTTCACAAAATGTAACTTCAGTTTCTGATAATGTTAAAATTGGAGCAGCTGTAACTGTAGCTATTACTTCTGTACGTGTAGGATTTAAACACAATCCGTTTCCTTGAAAAATAAATTGTGGTCTGATCGAATATGATAATAAATTAGAAGTTGTATCTCCACAAATAACATTTGCATTAGTACTAGATGATTTGTGGCTTTTTACTGTTGAAACAAAACTTGTTGTTACAGTTTTAACCGTTCTATTCATTGTAGCTGATGAACTTGGATTTCCGTGACAAAATTCAACAATAATATTTGAAACACCATCCCAAACAAACGGAGTAGTAAACACAAAGTTATTCACGCCAGTAGTAGGCATATATGAATCATTTGTGTAAACTGAATTCATCACAGCAGCAGTATCAAAAGCCGTCATCGCTGTAGCTGAAGAATTACCAATTTTAATTGACAGTCCTAACATTGGCAACGTACCAGCTGAAGTAACGTCTAAGCCAATTGAAGTTATTGGTCCAGCAGCCAAACCATAACTTAATAATTCTTCCGCAGTAATTAAATGTTGCGTATGGTTATTACTCCATAAACTATAAAATGGATTTGAATATGTAATTGAGGTTTCTGTCCCTGTTCCAGCAAATACTGTTACGTTTGATGCAATATTCCCTCCCGTTGCATAAAACGAAGTGGTAGTTGAAATATTAGGTGTTGTAAAATTAGAATCTGAGCTTAATAAATTACCTCCAGATGCAGCATCAAACCAATAAACAGAACCCGCTCCAAAATTAGCTGATAAATTTGCCGACCCCGTTCCACAGATAGTTGCAGCTGATGCAGAAACAAAATCAGGATAATCGCAAAATGTAGTGATTGTACCAACGCTTACCCATATTGAATTATTATCTGTACCACAAACCGATCTAATAAAAATGGTATAAGTATTAGAAGGTAATAAACCTGTAATTATTTTTTGAATGTCTGAAGCAGATGCAGTACCTGATTGAAACAAACCTACTTCACCCGAACCAGCATTACCTGAAGTACGAACCTCATAAAAATAACCATTTGTAGGTATAATTAATGGAGCCACCCAATTCAATTGAACTGAGTTTTTAGTTACGTTTGATAAACTAACATTCAATGGTTCCATACAACTTGGCGCATTTTCAACTTTTATCTCACCAACGTATAAAGTTCCTTGACTTGCCGCAGCATAACCATGAAAACCAATATAATAAGCACCTGTTATTGCAGGAATAAAATCTACATAAAAACTTTGTGCATCAGCGCTAGTAGGAAAAACAACATCTACAATTTGATTTGTCATCGCATTGTTTGTTGTACTTAACCCATAAGCAATTTTTAATTTTTGATTTGCAGACGCTGTTCCTTTTTTAAATTTAAAACTCAAACGATATGACTGTCCTGCTGTCATCTGTAATCCTTGTAAATAAAACCAATCATCAGATGCCAATGTTGAGCTAGCTGATAAACTCATTACTCGACCCGTAATACCTGTTTGTGCAGCAGCTGAAGTCCATAAAGTTGTATCTTCATTTACATTCTGT
>JAGHSS010000123.1 GCA_018065745.1 Candidatus Neoflavobacterium equi
CTACCCAAAATTAACTACAGTAATTTCTATGCAGCATTTCACGCGTTGGAATTGAATCACAAAATAGATGCGTATTGCAGGTCAAAGGTGAAGAGTAGGGTGGTGATATATTACGATCCTCTAAACAGCAATGTCAGCAAGGTACTTGACTTCATTCAGCCTGTGGAAAAACACTCTTTTTTGGTGTTGGGTTTGGAGCGCAGTTTGGAAGATGCATCCCAGGTGGATTTAATAATTACGGACCGCATGTTACTGCAATTATTGGAGGGCTTGATTGGGAATTACACCTTGCCGCTGTACCGCAATCACGGCAGGATGGAATTGGAAAAGCAAGGGATTCACGGATTGGAGTTGGCGCAATATCAAGCGTTTGACCACCTGATTAATTTGGCGATCAGTTCGCGGATTGGAACGCAACAATTGGGGTTAAAAACTGTTCCAGAAGCGCTGTATCCTTGGCAAAATACCGCAGCATTTCAATTGGTTGAGCAGAGACTTGCTGTTTATGAGCAGGATAAAAAAAAGTCCTTTGAAGTCTTTTACCGCGAATTATTAAATGAACTTATCTCTGGTGTAGCCGCTGGAACTATTGAATTATACTAATGAAAAAATTTTTGTTTTTGGCCTTATGGTCGGCTTTTGCTCAAGCGCAAATTGGCAGTGCAGTGCACTGTGGTTTTGACTTTACTTCTTATTTGGTGGTCAAGGTGCATGAGGAAGGAAAAGGGGAGTACATCCCCAATTTGAAAATAGCTGTTGTTGATGCGCAGGGAAACACCTTGGTCAATCTTCAAAATGTGTACAGTTGGGTCAAGGCTAATGAACCGATGGTATTTGTGGAGAATTACAAGATTGACGACCAACGTTGGTTCTTTCCCTATGAACAGTCTGTATACCTATTGTCTGTGACCAATACATTTCCTGTGGGGAATTTTTTCCTTAAAGTGGAGGATGTTGATGGTGCTGCTCATGGCGGTACTTATGAAACGGTGGTGCAGGAATTGCACAGTTTTAATATGTATGTGCTTTGTTCTTCAGAGCGTGAGAAAGCGGTGCAGTTTGGCAGAAGGATTTCAAATCAACCGATTGAGGTGGTGTTGAAAAAAGCGTAATGAGGGCATGCGTTAGCGGTTGAAGCGGCATCCTTTTGGGAGGCTTGCCGACCAAAAGATATAGCGCAAGACGCGACGCCGTTCTGAGCGGAGCGAAGATGACGGGGGAACGCCCAAAAAAAAATATAGGCATAAAAAAAAGGAGTCTCTTGTGGAAACTCCTTTTTTTTGTACTATATGTGAATGAATTCATTTGGTTTTACTTCTTTGTTTGCCAATTTTCCTTTGTAGTAAACTTCAGCGAAACTCAGGTTGTGCCCTTGGTCTGTTCTTCTGTAGAACACGTCTGGGGTGATTTGGTCATGGGAGTCAAACCCGCATGCGCCAATGAAATCTGCAAGGGCAAGCATGGTGTTTTTGTGGAAGTTTGCCACACGCACTTGCTTGTCTGTCACGTCTAATGCTTTATATAATGACTTGTCTTGAGTTGCAATACCTACAGGACATTTACCGCTATCACACTGAAGTGCTTGGATGCATCCTAAGGCAAACATCATTCCACGTGCGCTGTAACAAGCATCTGCACCTAATGAAAGGGCTTTGGCTAAGTCAAAAGCAGAAATGATTTTTCCGGCTGCCAACAACTTGATTCTGTCGCGAACATTGTAATCCATCAAGGTCTGGTTGGCAAACACCAAGGCGTCACTCAAGGCCATTCCCATGTAGTCAATAAATTCCAATGGCGCTGCTCCAGTTCCTCCTTCTGCACCGTCAACGGTGATGAAGTCTGGGTAAATGTTTGTTGTTTTCATGGCTTCAACGATGGCTTTAAACTCATCTTTGCGACCGATACATATTTTAAATCCAACCGGTTTACCTCCTGATAATTCTCTCAATTGTTTGATGAATTGCATCAATTCTATTGGATTTGAGAAAGAAGAGTGGCTTGATGGTGAATGTACTGTTGTATGTGGTTGAATAGCTCTAATTTTTGCTACTTCTGGGGTGTTTTTATCTGCTGGTAACAATCCACCGTGTCCAGGTTTTGCTCCTTGAGAAAGTTTCAACTCGATCATTTTTACATTCTCGTAGTTGGAACGCTCAGCGAATAAAGCGGGTGAGAAATGCCCTTTCTCATCGCGACAACCAAAATATCCTGTACCAATTTGCCAGATCAAATCACCGCCTTTAAGGTGGTAATCAGAGATTCCTCCCTCACCGGTGTTGTGTGCAAAATTTCCAAGTTTAGCTCCTTTATTCAAGGACATCACGGCTGTTTTACTCAAAGCACCATAACTCATGGCACTGATGTTGTAAATACTTGCGCTGTATGGTTTTTTACATTCTGTACCACCAATCAATGTTCTGAAGCTTTCAGCATTGGCAGTTTTTGGGTAAACAGAGTGTGCAGCCCATTCATAACCTACACGGTTTGGGTCGTCTTGCATACCAAAAGAAATGGTTTGTTTTTCATTCTTTGCACGTTGGTAAACGATGGATCTTTGACGTCTGTTAAATGGTTTTCCATCTAATTCTCCTTCAAAGAAATATTGTCTAAATTCTGGTCTGAAAGCTTCAAATAAATAGCGTAAACGTCCCACCAAAGGATAATTTTTTCTGATGGAGTGTTTGGTCTGAAAGGTATCTGCCGCAACAATTACAAAGATCAAAACAGGTCCTGTTAAAAACAACCAATGCGCATTGTGGTTGATAACAAGGAAAAATGTTCCAAGTAAGAAGGCTAAAGTGATTAGCCAGATAATTTGCCGTACAACTAATGAAACTTTTTTGTGTGACATAACTAATTTAAATAATGATAATTTATTTGTTTAAAATTAAGGCCTTAATAGCAAAGACGTGTTTTTTGGTAATCTAAAGTACAAATTGCCTTTCAATTAAACATTTTTCAAAAACAGTATCGTTTTTTAAATGTTTATTCTCAATAATACAATTATGACTCGAAATTCTTAGCAAATTTAAAACAAACTTTTGAATTGCAAAGAAAATTCACTTCCATTTAATACCACATCCCATGCTAGGCTTCTGAATGGGGTTTAAATGGCGGTTATACAGCTGAGAATCAATGGCGTTTCTGAGGTCTGTGCCGCTGATAGAAATAGTGTTTCCCGGTCTGCTATCATCCATTTGCCCGCGATATATCAATTTCAGATCGTGGTCAAAGAAATAAAAGTCAGGAGTGCAGGCTGCGTCATAAGCTTGTGCAATTTCTTGTGTTGGATCATACAAATAGGGGAATGGGATTTTGTGTTGAAAAGCAAACGCTGTCATTAGTTCCGGACTGTCTTGTGGGTATTTTACAATATCATTGCTGGAAATGGCTACAAATTGAATGCCTTGGACGGTGTAATCATTGGCTATTCGAACCAATTCTTCAATGACGTGAATAACATAAGGACAGTGGTTGCATAAAAACATGACCACGGTGCCTTTCTCTCCTTTGTTATGAGGAAGTGCGAAGGGATGGTTGGAATTGGTGTCTTCCAAACAAAAGCTGGGTGCTGTTGTTGCTAGAGGTAGCATATTAGAAAAAGTTCTTGCCATAGTTCAAATTTGGAAAAGTGAAGATACGGCAAGAACTTTGAAGTATGAATTTATTTTTGAAACATTGTTTGATTAAATGTCGTCAAATGTAATGTTGCTAAGAGAATCTATAATTTTGTTCTCATTCTGAGCTAGAAATGTCTTTTTAAAATCCTTTTGGTGTCTTTCAGAAATTACTTCTTCTCCTTTGTTGTTTAATACATAAGAAGTCATTTCATCTAAAATTTCTCTAAAAGAAGCAAAATCTTCTTTGTATAAATAAATTTTGTGTTTTTTGAAATGAAAAGAACCGTCGTCTTCTGTGAACTTTTTACTTTCTGTAATGGTGATGTAGTAATCATCAGCCTTAGTAGATCTTACATCAAAAAAATATGTTCTTCTTCCTGCTCTTAAAACTTTAGAATAAATTTCTTCTTTCTCGTTCACTTCGTTTTCAATCATCATGGTAAGTAAATTTGGTTTTGTTTA
>JAGHSS010000078.1 GCA_018065745.1 Candidatus Neoflavobacterium equi
GCTCATAACCTTTTCTGGTTGGGCACAAACCACGGGTGCCATTAACATTGGTGGAGAACCTGTTGCTGCGTCTGCCGGCTCAGAGATACCAATAAGTTCTAATTGGGGTTATAATTATTCTCAACAAATTGTATTGAAAGATGAATATACTCAAAATGGGGGCGCAGGTAATATTACCAAAATTAAATGGTTTGTTAAGGAAAGACCATCAGCAATTACTTCCTTTAATAAATGGAAGATTTATATTGGTCATACAAACTTACAATCTTTTTCATCAACTACATTTGTAGGTACATCAACAAGCCAATTAGTAGCCGATGTGGTTTTCACAGAGGATAATTTTGTTGCAGGTCAATGGTTAGAGATAACTTTAACTACACCTTTTAATTACGATGGAAATAGTAATTTATTGATTACTGTTTTTGAAGATGCAGCTGCGTATGTGAGTGGCCTTACTTTTTCAAAATATTCTACAACAGTATCAAGTAGAGGTATTTATAGAAGAAATGATACTGCTTCAAATGTTAGTAATCCTCCAACTAGTACGCAAACTGGTAATATCGTATCAATACTTCCGATCATTGAGTTTGAAGGAAACTTAGCATCTTGTTTAAGACCGTCAAATATCACTGGGGCTTCAATTACATCATCAGGTGTTAATTTATCTTGGACAGCTCCCGTAGTTTTACCATCAAATGGCTATGAATATGAAGTTAGAACAAATACAAGCCCTGGAGTAGCTGGGCCGCAATTAATTCAATCTGGAAGCACAGCTAATGGTGTTACAACTGCAAATGTAACAGGTTTAAGCCCGAATACGAATTATAATGTTTACGTGAGATCAAGTTGTGGCTCAGACGGTTCTAGTATTTGGTCTGTGGTTTACTCATTCAAAACGGAATGTGATGCTTCTGCTATTCCCTATACTGTGGTTATGCCTACAAGTGGATTGCCAGAATGTTTTAAAATTGAGAACTTAAATTCAGATACTAACTTATGGACAACATCTACTGCTCAAATAGGTATTACTGGAAGAGTAATGAGTTTGGCTGCAAATTCTACTTTAGCTTCAAATGATTGGTTTTATACTAGAGGCGTTCAATTGGTTGCCAACCAGTCTTATAGGTTAACATTCAAGTATAAGAAAGGTACAGCATCTGCAAATCAAAAATTAAAAGTTTCATACGGAAATAATCTAGCAAGTACAGAAATGACAAATCAAATAGTTGATGTTGCTTTTGTTACTAATTCAGATGCTCAAAGTGTGTTTTTTGATTTTATACCTAGTACTTCAGGTGTTTTTTATCTTGGTTTTCAAGGTTATGCAGCTGCAGCTCAAGGAGCTTTATATGTTGGGGAGATTGCTTTAAAAAATTCTCCTAATTGCTTCGAGCCTACAAATACAACAGGATCTGCGATTACTTATTATGGTATTGATTTATCATGGGCTGCACCTTCAGTAGTGCCTTCAAACGGTTATGAATATGAAATTCGTACAGATACTAATCCAGGAGTGGCTGGAGCTGCTTTGACTCAATCAGGAAGTACTGCTGCAGGAGTTACTACTGCAAGTGTTGTAGGGTTAGCTCCAAATACAAATTATAACGTATATGTTAGATCAAATTGTGGTGCGGATGGTACGAGTGCTTGGTCTGTAATCTATACATTTAAGACAGAGTGTGATGCTTCAGCAATTCCTTATATTGTAACTATGCCTACGAGTGGATTACCAGAATGTTTTAAAATTGAAAATTTAAATTCAGACAGTAACTCATGGTCAACATCTGCTGCTCAAACAGGAATCACAGGAAGAGTGATGAGTTTATCTGCAAGTTCTACTTTGACTTCAAATGATTGGTTTTATACTAGAGGTGTTCAGTTGGTAGCTAATCAGGTTTATAGGTTAACTTTTAAAGTTAAAAAAGGAATTGCTTCTGGAGTTCAAAAATTAAAAGTTTCTTACGGAACAAACGTAGTTGATTCACAAATGACTAATCAAATTGTTGATGTGAATTTCACAAACACAACAGATGCTCAAAATGTTTCAATTGATTTTATTCCTAATGTAACAGGTTCATTCTATCTTGGTTTTAAAGGTTATGCGGCAGCTTCTCAAGGTACATTGTATGTTGGTGAAATTGCATTAAACAATGCTCCAAGTTGTCTTGAGCCATCAGGTGTGAATTTAACAGATGTAACCAAAAATTCTGTAAAATTAAGATGGACTTCTCCAACTATTCTTCCAAACGGAGGATATGAATATGAAGTGCGAACTTCAGGTGTTGGTGGGTCTGGAGCAACAGGTTTATATTTAAATGGCACAGCAACTTCAACAGATCTTGAAAAATTAATCGCAGGTTTAGCACCAAGTACTAATTATGTAGTTTATTTAAAATCAGTTTGTGGGGTTGATAATAATTCAATTTGGGTTGCAGCGGGTCAAATTACAACACTTTGCAATTATCCAGATTTAGTTTCAGCTACTGGGGGTTCAAGATGTGGTGTTGGTACAGTTGATTTAGTTGCGGATTATACAGATAATTCAATCGTTAAATGGTATAGTTCTGCTACAGCTGGTACTTTGTTGCACACAGGGCCTACATTTACAACCCCAGAAATTAATACTACAACTAATTATTATGTGCAGTCGGGAGTTTATGTTCCAAACGTAACAAGTCAAGTAGGTAGTGGTACAAATTCTTCTGCAAGTTTCGGGCAATCTCCATTTCATTATTCTTACGGTGGTATTAAAACACAATATATTTATACAGCACAAGAATTACAAGCTGCTGGTTTATATGCGGGTGAAATTACCTCATTAGCTTTTAATGTTGCAACTGCAAGTTCAGTTAATAGAAATGATTTTTCAATTTATATTGGAAATACTACACAAACTACTGCAACTACAACTCATGTTAGTGGTTTAACGCAAGTTTATGCAAATGCTGCGCAACCAATGACAGCTGGAATTAATGCGTATAATTTCACCAATCCTTTCGTTTGGGATGGGGTAAGTAACCTTGTGGTTCAAGTAAGTTGGAGTAATATCAATAGTGGTTCTTCCGCAAATTCTGGAGGAGTTCTTTATCATACAACAGCAATTAATCAGGCGACAGTTAGTTACGGAGATAATAGAACCATAGATCAAATTTTGAATACAATAACTGGTTTACCAGCAGGTGGGACGGGTACTAATGGAGGAACTGCTACATATGCTACTAGAGCAAATACGTATTTTAATGGAATTGGTTTATGTTCTTCATTAAGAACTGAAGTAATAGCCACGGTAACAACACCACCAGTATTAACATTATCTACTAATTCTTTAGAAATTTGTTTAAATACATCTCAAACGGTTACTGTTTCAGCTGGAAGTGCAGATTATAATAATTATGTTTGGTCAACTTCTACAGGAGAAACTCAAAATATTGGGGTTTCAGGTAATGAGATTTCAGGTTGGACATTTAATCCGTCAACATCAACAGCTTATGTATTAAAAGCTTCTCAAAATTCAGGAGCTTTATGTAGTACAGAATTGACTCTTAATGTTGTTGTAAATACACCTTTACCAATGCTAGACTTAGCAGATGATATGCTAATATGTGCAGGAAGCATTGTTGAGTTGAATGTTGGAGATAGTACAATTTGGCCTTCAAACTATTCTAATTCTTTTGAAACGACAACACTTCAAGGTTTTGTTAAAAGTAGTACGGCTGGATCGGTAATAGAAACTATTTCAAATACGGTTGCTAGCGAAGGATCTAAGGCATTAAAAGTTACGCACGGAAACAATGCGACAGGATACATTACGCTACAAAATAGTTTAGATTTATCAAGATTCACACAGCCTTATTTGACATTTGATCACATTGCTGCTTTAGAGGCAGGATATGACTTTGGTTACGTGGAATATAGCATAAATGGTGGATCAACATGGGTTTCTTTCCCAATAGCAAATTATGTAGGTCAATCAAGTTCAGTAAGTGGTGGGATAATGGAGTTTTCATCGGAAAGTTATTCAGATTGGAGTAATTTTGAATCGTCATCTGATCAGCCTACAAATGCACAATGGAAAACGGAACGTTTTAATTTACCAACGAATGTAAATCTTTCTAACGTGAAATTTAGATTTAAAATCACATCTGATACTTCGGGTAATTATGCAGGATGGTTTATAGACAATGTAAGTGTTAAAAACGCACCACAAATAAATACAACATGGTTACCAATAGATAATTTATATACAGATGCTTCAGCAACAGTTCCTTATACTGCAAACAGTAATGCTTCTAAGGTGTATTTTAAATCAAATGCTGTAATGGCAGAAACAGATTATACTGCAACTGTAGTGAGTGATCGTGGATGTTCTACATCTCAAACAGTTTCTATTTCAAATAGCGTTGCCAATGCTCCAACAGCATCAGATCAAGCTTTCTGTGGTAGTGTAGATGTTGTAAATATTGTTGTGGGGTCAGAAACAGGAGCAACCTTAAAATGGTTCGATTCAGTTTCAGCTACAACACCAATAACAGTAATTAACACAAGTGGAACATATTATGTTTCACAGGCAATCGGAACATGTGAATCAACACAAACAGCTGTTTCAATAACAATTAATGCAAGACCAGATGCGCCTACAGGCACAAGTCCTCAAGGGTTTAATGAAGGCCAAACCGTTTCTAGTATTGTTATGGATCAAGCAAATGTCACTTGGTATAATTCTAATGCCAATGCTCAAAGTGGTCAAAATCCTTTAGCTCAGTCAACGCCATTGGTAAATGGAACAACGTATTATGGGGTTATAATAGGTCAAAACGGTTGTCCAAGTTCATCATTTGAGTTAATAGTTGATGTAGCTCTTGGAAATGAAGATTTTATTAAAAATGAATTAAAATATTATCCTAATCCAGTGATTGATATTTTAAAAATCACCAACTCTGAAAAGATTACTCAGATTGAAGTTTTTGATTTATTAGGAAAACGTGTTAAAACTAAGATGACAGATGATCAAGAAGTAAATATTGATTTGTCAGAATTAGCTTCAGGAACATACATGGTTCAAATTAAAAGTGAAAGGAAAACACATTTCATAAAAGTCATCAAGAAATAGTAGAGGTAAAATAAATCTCAAAAATAAAAGTCGCCTTAGTTTTTAATTAAGGCGATTTTTTATTTTAAATTCTTTTTGGCGTTCCCTCGCTCATTATATATAGTATAAAAAACACAATTCATTAAAAACCGCTCGGTCGGGCTTTTCGCTAAATCTTTTTCGGTGCTTCGCATCAAAAAAGGATACCACTTCAATCCCTAACGCAACATGTAGTAATAATAACAACAAGGGGGTGTTCGAAACAAAAAAAATCAAGGGTGTAAAGTATTAAAAACCAGCAAGAAAAAAAATAAACAAAAAATAACCTTAGAAAAGCTTGTTTGGCACGGG
>JAGHSS010000350.1 GCA_018065745.1 Candidatus Neoflavobacterium equi
GTATATACTATATAATGAATTAAAATGTCTGAAACACCTACAGAAAATACACCAAAAAACAAATCAAAAAAAGGACAGGCCGCAACGGGAACTCCAAAGAAAAAATGGTTGGTGATCAACAGTCAACAGCAATTTATATTGGGGGTTTTGCTCTTGCTTCTGAGTTTGGCCTTATTGGTATCTTTCATCTCTTATTTTGTCTATGGGAACTATGACCAAAGTACCCTGGCTGAAGTAAGCGACAGAGGAGATCTATCTCAAAATTTATTGGGTAAATTTGGAGCATACGTTTCAGACGTTTTAATATTTAGCGGCTTTGGTTTGGCGTCGTTCATCATTGTCAAAATGACGGCGAGCACCGGCTTGGCCTACCTTAGAGGTAAAAACCTATGGTCTTTGAGAAGCAAATTTTTCTGGGATTTCTATGCCATGATCTCTTTGTCTTTTCTCTTTGCTTGTTTCTTGCCTAGTCTTCCCATTTTGGGAGGTATGATTGGCTTTGAAATCAACGCTTATTTTGAAGACTACGTCGGTAAATTTGGCGCTGTATTGGTGTTCTTGTTTATCGCTTTGTTCTACTTCATCCTCAAAATGGGATTGAGTGTGGAACACGTGACGCGTTTGCTTGACAAATGGACACAACCGTCTGCTGCAGCAACGACAGAAAATGAGGCTGTAACAGCAGATAACGAATTGACTTTTGAACCTTTTGCTGAAGAACAACTCTTGGCTGAGGAACGCAAAAACATCATTCCAAACACCACTTCGCCTTTTGATGAGGAAGTTGCTCCTGAAGCTGCTCCCCTACCTCAGGCACCAAAAACGTCTGTGTTTGAATCCAATACCATGGATTTGAAACCAACCATTGACAATTACTCAACACATGAGATGCCGCTTTCAACAGAAAGAACGGCTGCACCACAAGAACAACTAAACACGGAAATCATTGAAACGTCTGATGACAATTTTGTGATCCAACACGTGGAGGAAGAACGCGTGGAGGAAAGCCTGGCTTCCCGTTTGGTGGAAAACTTTGGGGAATTTGACCCTACGCTGGATTTGTCCAACTACAAAATGCCAAGTGTGGAGCTTTTAAAAGAGTATGCCACGGGTGGAATTACCATCAACCAGGCAGAGTTGGAAGAAAACAAAAACAGAATTGTGGAAACCTTGCGCAATTATAAAATTGACATCGCGCAGATCAAAGCAACCATCGGTCCCACAGTAACCTTATATGAGATTGTGCCAGAAGCTGGAATCAGAATCTCTAAAATCAAAAGTTTGGAGGATGATATCGCCCTGTCTTTAGCGGCTTTGGGAATCAGAATCATCGCCCCAATTCCGGGTAAGGGAACCATTGGTATTGAAGTGCCAAACAACAACCCTACCATGGTGTCCATGAAGAGCGTGATCCAATCTCCAAAATTCCAAAATGCGGAAATGGAATTGCCCATTGCACTTGGAAAAAACATCTCCAATGAAACCTTTGTGGTGGATTTGGCAAAAATGCCCCACCTCTTGATGGCGGGTGCTACCGGACAAGGAAAATCTGTAGGTTTGAATGCCATTCTGACCTCATTACTATACAAAAAACACCCGGCAGAAGTGAAGTTTGTCTTGGTTGACCCTAAAAAAGTAGAGTTGACCCTTTTCAATAAAATTGAAAGACATTACCTCGCAAAATTGCCAAACACAGAAGATGCCATCATCACTGACAACACCAAGGTAATTCACACCTTGAATTCCCTGTGTATTGAAATGGACAACCGCTACTCTTTGTTGAAAGACGCCATGGTGAGAAACATCAAGGAGTACAACGACAAATTCAAGCAACGCAAGCTGAACCCAGAACACGGACACCGCTTCTTGCCTTATATTGTCTTGGTTGTGGATGAGTTTGCAGATTTGATCATGACGGCTGGTAAAGAGGTGGAAACGCCAATTGCCCGTTTGGCGCAGCTGGCTCGTGCCATTGGAATCCACTTGATCATTGCCACACAAAGACCTTCTGTCAATGTAATTACCGGGATCATCAAAGCCAACTTCCCTGCGAGAATCGCATTTAGGGTAACGTCAAAAATTGACTCAAGAACCATTTTGGACGGCCCTGGAGCAGACCAATTGATTGGACGCGGAGATTTGCTGTACACCCAAGGGAATGATTTGACCCGTGTGCAATGTGCCTTTGTGGACACCCCTGAAGTAGAGAGTATCTGTGATTATATTGGATCTCAAAAAGCATTTGTCGACGCCTATTTGTTGCCAGAATACATTGGGGAAGAAAATGGCACAGGTATTGATATAGATATATCTGATAGAGACAGTTTGTTTAAAGAAGCTGCTGAAATTATTGTCACTGCACAACAAGGATCAGCCTCTTTATTACAACGCAAATTAAAATTGGGATACAACAGAGCCGGACGCTTGATTGACCAATTGGAGGCTGCAGGAATTGTAGGTCCATTTGAAGGAAGTAAAGCCCGTTCTGTCAACTATACCGATTTGAGTTCTCTGAATGATTTCTTATCCAATGAAAAAAAATAATACAATGAAAAAGTTAGTTATTTTATTTGCCCTTATGGTGTCAACAATTGGCGCTGCAACCGCTCAAAACGCCAAAAATTTATTAAACGAAGTTTCAAATAAGGTAAAAAGCTATGACAATGCCGTGTTGGAATTTAGATTTGTTCAAACCAATGCCAAGAAAAACATCAACCAAGAAAGCAAGGGAAATGTAACGATTGAGGGAGACAAATACCATTTGAACATGATGGGAATGACCAAGATTTTTGACGGTAGAAAAGTGTATACCATCATCCCTGAGGATGAAGAGGTAACCATTTCATCTCCTCAAAAAGAAGACGATTTGACTCCGGCGAAAATTTTAACTTTTTACAACAAAGGCTTTAAATACACCTGGGATAAATTGTTAAACATCAAAGGAAGAAAAATCCAGTACATCAAATTGACTCCTATTGACGCAGGAGATCACAGAAAAGAAGTACTTTTGGGAATTGATGCGAATACAAAAAATATTTACAACATAATTGAAATGGCAAAAGACGGCACAAAAACAACGATTGATGTGAATTCTTTTAAATCTAATCAACCTATTTCAAAAAATCATTTTACCTTTACAGAATCAAAGTACCCAAATTATTACATTAATAAATTAGACTAACAGAGTGAAAATTCTCGACCGTTATATCCTCATACAATTCTTACAAACACTGGCAACAGTGTTTGTAATTTTATTTTTTATATTCATCCTTCAAGGTGTTTGGTTATTCATTGCTGAATTGGCAGGGAAAGATTTGGACATTTGGGTCATTGTAAAATTCCTGTTGTTGTACTCTCCAAAAATGATCCCGATGGTATTGCCCCTATCGGTTTTGTTGGCTAGTATCATGACATTTGGATCCTTTGCAGAAAACTATGAATTTGCAGCCATGAAGTCTTCCGGGATTTCGCTTCAACGCGCCATGAAATACTTGAGCGTGTTTATTTGTTTTCTAGCGTTGGTGTCTTTTTGGTTTGCCAACAACGTCATTCCAAAAGCTGAATTTGAATTCATCAAATTGAGACGTGAAATTGTACAGACCAAACCTGCAATGGCGATTGCCCAAGGACAGTTCAACCAAATTGGAAACATCAACATCAAGGTGGAGAAAAAATCTGGAGAAAACGGAGAAAAATTAGAGAATGTCACCATGCACATCAAAGCGACTAACGGTATTGGAAACAAATCCATTATCAAGGCAAAACACGGTTTGTTGTCCAGTGCAGAAAATTCCAACCTGTTGAGCATGGACTTGATGGACGGGAATTATTATGAAGACATGACGACCAAAAATTACCAAGACGGTTTGAAACAGCCTTTTGTAAAGTCTTCTTTTGACAAATACACCTTGAACATTGACTTGACGTCGCTAAACGCGTCTTCTGACGACGGTGCTTCTGTCAATACCAATTCCATGTTGAACACCACAGAGTTGATTTACACCATTGACTCCTTGACAACAGATTTGACCAAAGAGCGCAACAACTACACGGCAGCCATCTCTGCCCCTTTTGAATTGCGTTATGGCGGGAAATTAGCTTTGGAACAGGTAAAACCGGTAGAAAAAATTAATACTACTGACGTGTCCAAAGTTTTGGAACACTACAGCAAGGAAGACCGCATCCGCATCGTGAAATTAGCCATGTCTTTTGTGAGCAATACACAGATGACCATGGACAACAACGAACAATATCTGTTTGACAGAAAGAAAAACATCAACAAACACTGGATTGTACTGCATGAAAAGTTTGTGATTGCCTTTTCTTGTCTGTTGATGTTTTATATTGGTGCGCCTTTGGGGGCCATCATCAGAAAAGGAGGATTGGGATTGCCGATTGTCTTTGCCATCCTTATCTTTATCATTTACCACTTCATCAATACGTTTGGAAAAAAGGTTGCTCAAGACGACGGTATTCCGGCTTGGTTTGGGTCTTGGCTTTCTTCTATTGTCTTGTTGCCACTGGCGGTATTCTTTACCTACAGAGCGACCAAAGACCTGGGAGTATCCATCAATTTTGACGTGGTAATCAATCCAATCAAAAAATTATTTACTAAGAAAAAAAACAACAACACAAATAATGTCATATAATAATATTCAACTCAATACCATTGAGGAAGCTATAGAAGACATCAGACAAGGTAAAGTAATTATCGTTGTAGATGATGAGGATAGAGAGAACGAAGGAGACTTCATTGGCGCTGCAGAAAAAGTAACGCCAGAAATGATTAATTTCATGGCTACTCATGGCCGCGGATTGATCTGTGCTCCCCTAACTGAAAAGCGTTGCAAGGAATTGCAATTGAACCCGATGGTAACCAACAATACGGTGTTACACCACACGGCATTTACCGTTTCTGTTGATTTGATCGGTCAAGGTTGTACTACGGGTATTTCTGCTCATGACCGTTCCAAAACCATCGCTTCTTTGGTACATGAAGATACCAAACCAGAAGACTTGGGAAGACCGGGACACATCTTTCCATTGATTGCTAAAGAAGGTGGCGTTTTGAGAAGAACGGGACACACAGAAGCATCAATTGACTTTGCTAGACTTGCAGGTTTAAAACCAGCGGGTATTTTGGTAGAGATCTTGAATGAAGATGGAACCATGGCGCGTTTGCCACAGTTGGTAGAGGTTGCTAAAAAATTCGACTTAAAATTAGTTTCTATAGAAGCCTTGGTTGCTTACCGCATGAAACACGACAGTTTGATTCAGAAAAAAGAAGACTTTGAAATTCAAACGCGTTTTGGTACCTACCGTTTGCGTGCTTACCTTCAGGTAACCAACAAACAGGTGCACATTGCATTGACTAAGGGAACGTGGAACAACGGAGATTCTGTGTTGACGCGCATCAATACCTCCCAGGTAAACAACGACATCTTGGCGAATTTAACCACGACGTCTGATGAGAAGTTGGACAAAATGTTCCAAGCGGTAGAACGCGAAGGAAAAGGTGCGATTATCTTCATCAACCAAGAGACGCCAAACGCTGAGTTATTAAACCGTTTAAGCGTTTTAAAACAGCTTCAGGCAGAACAATTGGGTGCGGACAAGATCAACATGCCAAAAGTGCAATTAGACGCCAAAGACTTTGGTATTGGAGCTCAAATCTTACACGATTTGAACATCAACAAACTAAAATTGATGTCCAATTCAGAGCAACAAAAACGCGTGGGAATGATTGGTTATGGTTTGGAGATCACAGACAACATCAGTTTCTAAAAATATAAATTATTTGTTTCCAAGAACTTACAAAAAAGTTTCAAAAAAACCTTGTTAGGGCTTGCAAATACAAAAGAAAAGGCATAAGTTTGCATCGCAATACAGCAGCACTGCGATGCGAATTGGAGAAATGGCAGAGTGGTCGAATGCGGCAGTCTTGAAAACTGTTGACTGTAACAGGTCCGGGGGTTCGAATCCCTCTTTCTCCGCAACTGATCACGGATCAACAAAAACCCAAGGTTAACGCCTTGGTTTTTTTGTTTTATAATACTTCCTCCACTACTACCTTGGATACCGAATTCCCTTTATACACGATCAATTCTGCTTGCCTTTTGGAATGGAACTTTAATGAGGTAACCTTTTAAAATTAAGGGTTAACCCGTAGTCCCCTATTCCCTATTTTCACTTCTTTTGCTTTTTTGTATGGAGGGTTTGTT
>JAGHSS010000159.1 GCA_018065745.1 Candidatus Neoflavobacterium equi
CCCTAATACTCCAGTTTTTAATTGCGTATTCGTACTTGAACCTATGAATTTAACAACCTCATTTTTCTTCAACAAGTCCATCTTCAACTTATTGATTTTAATACTCAAATACATTCTTTTATCAATAAGATCACCCAAACCAGTGTTCTCATTCATATATACCAAGTTGGAATTAGATTTCAATTTGGAATTGTGCATTTGGTTTAATAACGAATCTACATTTTTAGATAAATTATAATTTTGTTCAATCTCAAATTTTATATTTTCAAGACTCTGATCTTTTAAAGATTTTAAATAAACATCAGCATTTAAAAAATCGTGAAGTTCTTTCTGAAAAGAATTGTTATTTACACCTTTCTTAGATGTATACACAATTTTCTGATTTTCATACAACATTGGAGTGTTGAAATCAGTCATAAGTTTTACAATTTCACCTTTTTCAATAAGCGTTCTAACAATGTTGTATTTGTAACTTTCAGGATTTTCATCAACAAATGAATAAATGTTATTTACAGGTTCAATAGTGATTGACTTAGGTAAATATTTAGTAGAAAATCCGTTCTTTTTTAAAAATACAGTATCATTAGAAGCAATCACATTGTTTAATTGCTCAATTTTACCGTATACAAGTTCTACGCTACCATAGTTTGGCGTAATAATGATCTCATTACTAGACAAATTTTTTGATGGATTAACATACTTACCCAAAAGAAAACCTCCAATAATCAATACAATAAAATACACCAAATTGTCTTTGACAAACTTTAGTATCTTAAAGATATTGAATGCAAATTTTTCAATAAGATCATTTACTCCTTTAAAAACTTGAGATAAGTCTATTTCTTGATTATCAGATTTCGATGGTTGTTGGTCCATTAAAAATTATTTAATATTAAATATTTGTTCTAGAATTTTGATTGTAATCAAATAGGTCGGTTTCACACCTGTAGTACCCAAACCACCAGAGGCTAATGTACTCCCCGTTTCCAATGGGTTATCTGATGCATAATAAGCATATCTAACTTTTACGTCAGGGTGTATTGACTTTCTGATTTTAGAAGCTGATTGAATGGCTTTTTGGTAATAAGCCCCTTCCATTTCCAATCCAATAACGCCCCAAGTAGAGTCGTGGAAGAAACGCAACAAATCCTTATTTTGAAGTGAAGTTCCCAATACAGTAACCATTGGTCCAGCAAAGACAGGAATGTCATTACCTTCAAATAATTCAGCGGTCAATTCATTCTCAAATGGATAGTTGTCAGCAGTACCTTCATTGATGTGAGCTGAAGGGATCATGATGTCTCCTTTACCTCCAACCAAGATACCTGCTTTCCCCATGATGGATACAGATTCTACATTCATGTAATATTTTACATCTTCTGTAGTATTTTCTGGTTTGTATGGTTTTAACAATTCGTCAATAGTTTCAAATGCCTGTTCTCCAAATGCATAATCCATAACAATAATCACAGGAGCTTCTCCATTGATATGTGCCGTTGGAAAGGCAGATTGTTTCCAGTCAATTTTTGCTGTATCAAACACTTGAACATCAATATTAGTTCCTGATTGATCTGGCAATGAGATCATACCATGTGCTGTAGCAAATTGTTCTACTACTGCTCTAACTTCTTTGTTACCAGACTTACTCAACTCCTCATAAATAAAGAAGTCAGATTGCTCACTGTAAGTATCTTTAAGCAAATAGGTAGCAAAAAGAGAGTTCATCACAGAGTGCATATTGGCAGATATAATGTGAATTGGTCTGTCCAATAATTTATTTTCAGCCAAAGTTTCTTTGATGTTGTTCGCCCAAATTTCCCCATAGATGTGGTGTCCCAAACGCTCGCGCAAGATCGGACTGAACGTAATGGTTCTCTTGTCGTTGTCAACAACCTCTTCTATAGCTAATTTACCCAACCAGTATACAATGTGTAAAAAGCGCTCTGGAGCATCTGCTGTAGCAAAGTCTGAATAGATATCCAAAACCTCAGCAAAAGTTCTTCCCAATACATTAGCTGCATGAGAAATCGCTTTTTCACGTTCTGTTTGAGTTAATTTTGTTTTTTGAAGTACTGCTTGTTCCAATTTCTCCCAATCTCTAGAAACTTTTCCTTCATCAATTAACACACGATCCATGATCTTGTGTGACTCAATGAATATAAAAGTCAAGTGTGTCAAAATATCATAGATATCAGAACGACCTCTTGTAATTTCAATATTCATCTGCTCGTCATCAATACGGTAACAGTTTCTTCTTCTCTTTGGAGGAACAATAGCTTTAAAGTGGGAACGCGAATAGCCTTCATCAGAAGTTAAATTGATGAATCTACACTCTTCAATACCCACTGGTAAACGTTCAATCACATAAAGCAAGCCGTTTAATTCAACTTTCTCTTCTGCAATGGAACCATATATTTCTGGTCTTAATTGTAATAACGCTTCTCTTAATGTTTCACCAGATACTCCCATCGGTTTGTAAAAACCTCTGTTAAACAAGTGACGCATAGTAATGTACAGTCTTTCAATAGCAGCTGAAGACTCTTGCGCTCTGGAGCGCGAAATGATTTTAATCTCTTTCATATATATTCTTTAACCTACAAATGTAGGATTTTTATTTTTGTTTAGAAAATCAGTCTTTATACAATTACTATTTAACGAATTTTAATACTAAATAACCTCTAAAACATCTGCAATCTTGCGGTCATTTGACAATCTTGGCAGTTTGTTTTGTCCTCCCAATTTACCAATAGACTTCATGTAATTTTGAAAACTTTGGTTGGAAACTGGTGTAATTACCAAAGGTCTCAAAACGTTCCCACCAATCAAATCTTCATAATAAATATTTTGTTTTCTCATGAAACCATCCAGCTGTAGCGCAAATGCTTCCATATCCTCAGGTTGCTTTTCAAAGTCGATGAACCACTCGTGATAAGGCAATCCTGATGCTGGATTTATCTGTGGAGCAACCGTAAACTCATTGATGATTGCTGGACATATTTCCACTGTCTTTTGCAAAGCGGTTTCCACTTCTTTGGCTATAACGTGTTCACCAAAGGCAGAAATGAAATGTTTCACTCTTCCTGTAACGGTGATTTTATAAGGTTTCAAACTGGTAAACGCAACGGTATCTCCAATGTTGTACCCCCATAAACCAGCGTTTGTAGAGATAATCATCACATAGTTAACCCCCAATTCCACCTCTCCAATGGTGTGTCTTTTAGGGTTTGGATCAAAGAATTCCCCTGTCTTGATGAATTCATAAAAAATACCTGAATCCAACAACAACAACATTCCAGATTCTTTCTGAGAATTCTGATATGCAAAAAAGCCTTCTGAAGCAGGAAACAGCTCTACACTTGGTATGCTTCTTCCAATCAACGATTCAAATTTAGCTCTATAAGGTTCAAAATTAACGCCTCCATACACAAATAAATTGAAGTTCTTGAACAACTCCCCTACGGGTTTGTTTGAAACCTCAACTAGTTTTTCAAAATACATTTGTACCCATGATGGAATCCCGGAGATCAACGTCATGTTTTCAGCACGAGTTTCAGCTACGATAGCTTCCACCTTTGTTTCCCAATCTTCAATACAATTGGTTTCATAACTTGGCATCCTGTTTTTCTGAAGATAGGCCGGCACAAAATGCGCAACAATTCCCGACAATCTTCCAAGCTTGATCCCGTTTTTAGAATCTAATATGGGACTGCCTTGTAAAAAGATCATCTTACCGTCAACAAAGGACGCATTGCCACTCTCATGGATATAAGCCAATAAAGCATTTCGAGCTGCTTTGATATGGAAAGGCATGGATTCTTTGGTCAGCGGAATGTATTTAGCACCAGATGTTGTCCCTGAAGTTTTTGCCAGATACAACGGTTTTCCAGGCCATAAAACATCAGAAGCTCCAGAAACCATTTTGTCTATATACTCCCTCAAATCCTCATAATCGCGAATGGGAATTTGTGCTTGAAAATCTGTTATATTTTGTATGGATTCAAATTGGTGATCCTTACCAAATTTAGTGCCTTTTCCTTGTTCAATTAAATAGTGAAGTATGCGTTCTTGAGAACCCACCGGATCATTAATCCACTGCTGTTCTTTTTGATGTATGTATTTTGCAAATTGTTTTGCAATAAATGATTTTATTGACATATTAGAAATTTTAAAATCCCCCTTCTGATTATTTTTTTATATTTTTTTGTTTATTCGCTTCAATTAACGCACGTTCAGCTTTGCTCTGAACCAGCTCCTCTTCTGGAATGTCAATAGCTTCAACACGAACTATAGAATCTATATTCAGTTTGGCATATTCCAATTCCCCACGCAGTACTTTCTGTATGGATTGGCTGTATTCTTGTTGTGAGTTGATGATTTTGATAAGAGAATCTGTCTTGACAGACAATTCTAACGTCTGCTCCTTTAATGATGTAGATGCATATCCAGGAATGTATTCTCTTAACGGAGTAAAGGCGATGATGAGTGTTGTTGCAAATATTAAAAATATCCCAGACAGGGATATAAAAACAAAAATAGGTAAAAGTCGCAACCTTAATGATATTAATTCCTCAAATGTTTTCTCATTCAATAAGACCAATCTATAGTTGGTAGTCAAGGTTTTAATCCACTTTTTCTTTTTGCGCTTTTTGTGAGGCATCCTTTTTTATTTACAAATATAATAAATTAACTGCCACATCAAGAGGACTATGTCCATGTTTACACCGCTGTTGTATTAAAAAAAATATAAATCTAACCACTTGACCTTAAAATGAAATAAATATTTATCTAAGGATGTTTTTGTCTAATTATTTATCCCTAAATTTGCAGAGTAAATG
>JAGHSS010000162.1 GCA_018065745.1 Candidatus Neoflavobacterium equi
GTAAAAATGCGTTTTAATTGTCACCTATTTTTTACAACACAAGTCCTTTTGTTTGTTAATGGCATAATGATTAATTCAAATAAGAGCTTAATCACCCCAAAACAAGACAATCAGTGGACTATAAAATAGGAATTTTATACTTACAACCCCTAGGTTTCATTTTAAAAATATGATATTTTTCATATTTTGCTAAATAAGTATTTGTATTTTTGCAGTCTCAAAAAAATAAAAAAAATGTCTAAATTCTATAAATTAACGATTAAAGAAATAGTTAGGGAAACGCCAAAAGCCATTGTTGTGACATTTGAAATTCCCGATGCTTTAAAATCTGAATTTACATTCATTGCCGGTCAATACGTCAATATCAAGCACGTTATTGTTGACAAGGAAGTTAGACGCGCATATTCCATTTGTTCTTCACCAAACACTCAAAATGTATCCATAGCGATCAAAGAAGTTGATAACGGATTGTTTTCAACCTTTGCCAACAGCACCCTACAAGCAGGTATGCAATTGGAAGTGAGCACTCCAGAAGGACGCTTTACATTCAATCCTGACCCGTCAAAAACGGTTTTCTATGGTGGTATTGCAGCGGGAAGTGGGATCACTCCTATCGTTTCCATCGCTAAAAGTGTTATGGAAAATGAGCCAAACAGTTCCTTTGTTTTGATTTATGGAAATAAATCAGCTGCAGAGACCATACTATATAAAGAAATCAACAATTTGTTGACTCAATATGCTGATCGCTTTTTTGTGCAGTACTTATTTAGCCAAAACAAAGAAGCAAACGCTTTGTTTGGACGCATTGAGCGACCAACCATACAATACATCTTCAACAACAAATATGGTAAAAGAGCGTATGACACGTTCTACCTTTGTGGACCTGAAGAAATGATTTACAGCGCAACCAGCGTTTTAAAAGAAAGCGGATTCCCTGAAGAAAAGATGAAATTTGAATTGTTCACCACTTCAGACAAAGGTAGTTTCACGCCTGTTTCAAATGACACGACAACAGTTACTGTTACTTTGGACGACGAAACAAAAACTTTTGAAATGTCACAAAAGGACAATTTGTTGAAAGCTTTGATTGACAACGGTGTTGACGCGCCTCACTCTTGTCTTGGAGGGGTTTGTAGCTCTTGTATTTGCCAAATCAGCGAAGGTGCTGCAGTAATGAGCAAAAACTCTGTTTTGACAGATCAAGAAATTACTTCTGGTTTGACCTTAGCTTGTCAAGCCTACCCAACATCAAATACCATTGTATTGGATTTTGACAACGTTTAATAAAATACACCCAATATAAAAGGCCGATATCATTCAGATATCGGCCTTTTTTTTAAAAAAAGATCTTGAACCCACCCTTTTAATACATAATACCTCAGAGAACTAATTAACGCAATTCATCAAACACGGTGTCTTAACATTACAAAAACGAGATTAGACGAGAAATCACTTTAACACACACCCATTCAACTACAGGAAAACACACAAATAAACAACATATACAGGGGATATTTGTATTCGTTACGCAACCTAAAAAAACACATAACAACTTGAATTCCAAAAAGAATGAATGATATACTTCACTTATTACAAAAGTTGATCTTCCGTGTAAAACCTAAAAACTCCATTAAAGGAAAAATCAAAACGTATATGAATTCAGAAACCTTTAGATTAAAAAAACTCAAAAACCAATAAACCTTAATAATCAACATCCTACAAAAAAAACTTTCATCGTGAAAAATTGGTATTTGAACGCTTTTATACAATAGCAAATGTTAAAAGCGAGTAATTATAGAAAACAAATACCCTTAGCATGAAAAAAACATACCAAATAATGGCGCTCATCCTCATGAGTATGATGACCCAAATTAGCACCGCTCAGGTTGGAATAGGAACTGTTGAGCCCACAGCAAAACTGCACATAAAAGGTAATTATACAGGAGGTAGTTACCTCACTACAGAAGCAGTAACACACACCATGGTATACAAAAATTACAATACCCTTACTGATATATTTTTACCGGTAACCTCACTGGGATTTAACTGGGCCATTGTACTTGGAACCCCATTATGTACCAATTGCAACGGACTGTCTGCTGTCATTACTCCAAATGCAGCATTAATACCCTTGGTAGAAACAGAGTACGTCATGTCTTATGACCTTACACCAAAGACAAATTCCATCAGAGTACAATTTGCATATGCTGCTCCTTATATTTTGGGACAAGCGACAGGAAGAAATAATTTTGTTGCCAGACTGAGAAACACCACTACAAATGCCATAACATCTGTTTACACCAATGTCAACACGACACAACAATTAAATATAAATCAAGTTGTTTCCGTCACACCCAACCAGAGTTACAAATTAGAAATTGTAGCCAAATTTGGTGGTTCAAACAACAACACCACAATATACTATGTAGATACATTAAATGTCACAGAAGTAACACCCGCAGGAACCAGCGTGGAATACCTACCCTATGCTTTGCGCATAGAAGATGGAAATCAAGCAGAAGGCTATTTTTTGATGTCTGACAAATTTGGAAACGCCACCTGGAGACCCCCAGGAACTACTACAGCGCTTTACCGTATGTCAGCAGAAGAAAAAGAAGAAATAAACATACTAAAAGAAGAAATTCAGGCGTTAAAGAATGCCGTAAAGCAATTGCAGTCAAAGAAGTAAACCACAATACATGCATATAAAAACTACTTTTATTTAAGAATGAAAAAAGGTTGGCTCAGCACCAACCTTTTTTTTATGAATATAAACTACTTACAATCACTTTAGGATCAATAGTTCGCATCGCCTCTTCATACCCCTCCACCTGTTTGTTTCCATATACAGAAGTTGGTAAAAAAGGATATTTGGTACGGTCTGAAACCAGACATTCACCCGCACTTTGATTAAACGGAGCAAATCCAGCATAAGGATGCGTTGCTCCCCAAAGGGTCACCACACGCACGCCAAGCATGGCAGCAATATGCGCATTACCTGAATCCATAGAAAGCATGACATCCAGGTTTGAAATCAAATCTATTTCAGATTGAAACTTCAATACCCCAGCCACAACCACCACGTTGGATTTTCCAGCAGCCAATTGGTTTAATTTTTCAATTTCCTCAGCCCCACCGCCAAAAAGGAATATTTTAGCATCCCCTTTATCCTGCAACAGCTGCAGCGTTTCATTCATTAAATCCAATGGATACACCTTGCTTTGATATTGTGCAAAAGGCGCAACACCAATCCACTTTTGATTTTTCTCACCTGTAATCGTCTTGATTTCAACGCCCAAAGGTTTTGGACTCGGGAACTGCGTTTGATTCAAATCCACCTGATATCCCAAGGCAGCAAAAGTATCCAAATGGCGTTCCACCATTGTGCGCACCGGTTGAATATCTTTAACTTCCAATTTAGTCAACGCCTTTTTGTCAGCCCTACCCTTATCTGTCGCTGCAACAGCAACCCCAGAAAATTTATAGAAACTGCGCAGAATTTGGGAACGCAACACATTGTGCAGATCCGCAACGGCGTCAACACCCAAAGCTTTGGTATCTCTGAAAAGTCTGAAAAGACCTGCAAATCCTTTATGGCGTTCCTTCACATCCACTCCAAAAAAGGAGATGTTGGGAATACCGTCAAAGAACGGTTTAAAAAACGGTCTTGAAACCACCGTCACTTTGACCTCAGGATACTGAAAAGCAAAGGCTCTCAGCACAGGTACCGTCATTGCGACATCCCCCATGGCTGAAAGCCTGATTACTAAAATATGTTTGTGTTTAGACATCGTCTAACTGATATTATTTGTTTTGGTACAATACAGGGTTTAAGCTGTCGTCATTATACATTTTCATCTGTCTGTAAACCTTCATGTATTTATCTCCGCTAGCAATATCTTGAATCAATTCATTGATAGAGATAAACATATCTTGTTGTTGGTCCAAAAGAACGTTTAATTTCTCTTGACATTTAGCACGGTGCTCAGGAGAAGCTGACTCACGCGTTGCTTCTTCACGCATATGGTAAATTTTCAAAGCCAAAATTGACAAACGGTCAATAGCCCAAGCCGGACTTTCCGTGTTAATTTTAGCACCTTCTTTAACCGTTACATCCGCATATTTCTGTAAGAAATAGCTATCAACATATTCCACAACATCCGTTCTGTGTTGGTTAGAAGCGTCAATTTTACGTTTCAATACCAAAGCCTCTTCCGGGTTGATTTGCGGGTCTCTGATGATGTCCTCATAGTGCCACTGTACCGTGTCGATCCAGTTTTTTAAATACAACAAATGAGAAATATCTTCTTTTGGATATGGGTTATTGATGGGTTGATTTACATCATCAAATTTGTGATAATCAGCTATACTTTGTTCGAATATTGGAAATGCAAATTCTGAAAACATATGATAAAAATTTTATTTACAAATATAGTTTTTATAATTTTATAAAATAAAAGAAATTTCAGAACATGAACATACATTACATTTCAGAACAGAACAGCATATTAAATCATTTTTTAGCCCAGTTAAGAGATGTCAATGTTCAAAAAGACAGCATGCGTTTTAGAAAAAACGTGGAGCGCATTGGGGAAATCATGGCCTATGAATTGAGCAAGACCCTGCCTTATAAATCCAAGGATGTCCAAACCCCACTGGGAATCAAAACCACCAATGTCATTGAAGACAACGTCGTGTTGTGCTCCATTTTGCGCGCTGGATTGGCCCTACACACCGGGTTTATGAATTTCTTTGACGACGCTGAAAACGGTTTCGTGTCTGCATCCAGGATTCACGGTGCTACTGAAATTAAAGTAGAATACCAGGCCGCACCGTCATTTGACAACAAGCACCTGCTTTTATTGGACCCGATGCTAGCAACTGGCCAATCTTTAGTTGCCGTTTTCAACAAACTTATCACAGAAGACACCCCAAAAGAAATACACATTTGCGTGGTTATCGCAGCCCCAGAAGGCGTCGCATACCTCCAACAACACCTGCCAGACCACTGCCACCTGTGGATTGCCACCCTGGATGACGGCCTGAACGAAAACAACTACATCATCCCTGGATTGGGAGACGCTGGAGATTTGGCGTACGGAGTGAAATTATAATATTTTTGGGCGTTGCCCTCCGGGCCGTGCCTTCCGCTGTATCTTTTCCCTGGCTGAAGCCAGAAAAAAGGATGCCGCTACAACCACTAACGCGGCGTCTACAAACAGCAAAATCTTTCTTTAAAACATAAAAAAATCCCCGTTCATTAAACTTGAAAGGGGATTTTTAATTGGTGCTATAAGTTGACAATAAAAATAGCTACAGCAATCAAGGTCAGCACCCAAAGTACCGCCTCCTGTATCCATTTATTGTCCAGGTTTTCAATCATATTACTTCCAAATATAGAAAGTGGGAAAAAACTAAAGGCCAGAAAACTATTGTTCTTCTCGTCAGAAATCACATAGATCCCGACGCTTATAATAAAGATGAAGATTATTTTTTTGTACGTTGACTGCACGTTCAAAGGTTTTGAAGCAATGTTCAAAAGCTGTGTTCCAAAAAACAGAGAAGCCACTGCAGCAAAAACCGCCAGGGCAATGCGCTGGTAATTGTTTTCAAAATAGGTAAAATTCAAACTGATCTTAGCAGATTCCATCAACTGCAAAATGATGTCCATTCGCGTCACCATACTCACAAAAACAACAATCATACTGACAATAAAAGCAGCGATAAAAGGGATAAACCAGTTTCTGTAATCAGAGGCAACGTGGAAAATAATGGTTATAAAAACCAATATCAAGAACAGAATGGACCAAAAATGGAACAGTGTAGCCACAAATATCCACACAGAAGCATCAAATAACTTCTGTTTGGTATGAATCATAGACTGCATTGAAATCAATCGTCTACAAGACAAAAGGATAAAGAAATTGGCAATAATAATGTCTGTATTGACAAACACGCTGGAAAACAAAACCATCATTATTACAAACAAATAAGGCGCAAACATGCTGTCTTTGCACAAATTATTTCTGTAATTTATGAATTGTACCCAAAGAACTGATAAAATCAAAAAAGCACCCAAAATCACTTTCCCTCCAAGAGCAAGCAATTGGGTATCTGCTTGCAGGGCATTTAAATTTTTTAAAATATAAAAAACACTCAGCAATATGCAAATTATGATATAATTAATTGGCCGAGATTTACTAAAAATGCTTGTTATCATATTTATATTTCCTATTTTTGCATGGTAAAGATAACACATGTGTAAATAACCGTTACAAATAAATTCGAATTGTTTGTAATAATTAAAAAATTAAAGTATGACTTCATTTTTTAAAGGGATAGGCTACTTGGTTGGAGACATCTTAATGGCGCCAATGAATGGTCTAGCAAAGTTAGAATTAACCAACTGGTGGTTAGCTAACGGAATTACATGGCTTTTTATCATCATCTGTTGTTCAGCTTTCTATTACTGGATTGGTGAACTTAGAAGACATGAGAAGTCTGGTGAAGATGTTCAAGACACCACTGCACATTCTTTCTTGAAATAATAGAAAAACCCTCGGATTTTAAATTCGAGGGTTTTTTTATATCGTGAAATTTGCTGTTTACAAATCAAATCCAATGTCTGTTCTGTAGTACATTCCATCAAAAGAGATGTTCTTAATGTGGTCATAAGATTTTTTCAATGCCTCATCATAGGTTGCCCCATAAGAAGTCACCGCCAAAACCCTTCCACCGTTGGTCACCACTTCACCGTTTACAGCAGCGGTACCCGCGTGAAATACCAAAGCGTCAGACACGTGATTCAAACCTGAAATCACCTTGTTCTTTTCATAGTCTTCAGGATATCCACCAGAAACCAACATAACGGTTGTTGCAGCGCGTTCATCAATTAAAACCTCCACTTCGCTCAGGGTTTGATTCCCCATTGCTCTAAAAATTTCAACCAAATCAGATTTTAATCTCGGCATGACAACCTCCGTTTCAGGATCTCCCATACGCACATTGTATTCAATCACAAATGGATCATCCCCCACCTTGATCAAACCAATAAAAATAAAACCTTTATATTCAATTCCATCCTTTTGCAAACCAGCAACCGTTGGAATGACAATGCGATCTTCTATCTTTTTCAAAAATTCTGGTGTAGCAAAAGGCACTGGAGAAACAGCCCCCATACCTCCGGTATTCAAACCAAGGTCCCCTTCACCAATTCTTTTGTAATCTTTTGCTGTAGGCAATAATTTATAAGAAACTCCATCAGTCATCACAAAACAAGACAATTCAATACCGTCCAAAAACTCCTCAATAACCACTTTTGAAGAAGCAGCACCAAATTTAGCGTCAACCAACATCAACGTCAATTCGCGTTTGGCCTCATCCAAATCATTTAAAATTAAAACCCCTTTTCCTGCAGCCAATCCATCTGCCTTAAGCACATAAGGCGGTTGCAACGTTTCCAAAAAGACATGTCCTTCAGCAACATTCGCTGCTGTAAAAGATTGGTATTTCGCCGTTGGAATTTGGTGTTTTACTAAAAATTCTTTCGCAAACTCCTTACTCCCCTCCAATTGAGCGCCCAATTTTGAAGGCCCAATAACTGGAATGTGATTTAAAGATGCATCGTTTTTAAAGAAATCATAGATTCCCAAAACCAAAGGATCTTCAGGACCCACTACCACCAAATCAATTGCCAACTCAAGAACAGTTTTCTTGACAGCATTAAAATCAGTAGGATTTAAAGAAAGGTTTTTAGCGATTGATGCCGTTCCAGCATTTCCTGGAGCAACATATAAATTGGTACATAGACTACTTTGAAGCATTTTCCACGCCAAAGCGTGTTCTCTACCTCCAGAACCTAAAAGAAGAATATTCATATATATGAGTGTGTGTTGTTTGCACAAAAATAATCCATTATAGATTAATAC
>JAGHSS010000137.1 GCA_018065745.1 Candidatus Neoflavobacterium equi
TGTTAATATGGTTAAATAAAAAAGCACTTAATTATTTGTTTTTTTATGTATATATATTGTTTTTGAATTCCTATTTTTGTTAAACGCAATAAAAAACAAAACGTGCATTTTCAATTGAAAGGCACACGTGATAAAGAGATTACGCATTATGAAAGAAATTACCAAAGAAGTTTACCTTAAGTGGTATGAAGACATGCAGTTTTGGAGAAAATTTGAAGACAAATTAGCTGCTTTATATATTCAACAAAAAGTAAGAGGTTTTTTACATTTATACAATGGACAAGAAGCTGTATTAGCGGGTGCTTTACACGCTATGGATTTGTCTAAAGATAAAATGATTACCGCATACAGAAACCACGTTCAGCCAATTGGTATGGGTGTGGATCCACGTCGCGTGATGGCTGAATTGCTTGGAAAAGTGACTGGAACTTCAAATGGTATGGGTGGATCCATGCACATTTTCTCTAAAGAACACGGTTTTTATGGTGGTCATGGAATTGTGGGAGCTCAAATTCCAGTAGGTGCAGGTATTGCATTTGCGGATAAATATTTAGAAACAGGCGGAGTTACCTTGACTTATTTTGGTGATGGTGCTGCACGTCAAGGTTCTTTACATGAAGCTTTCAACATGGCAATGACTTGGAAATTACCAGTGGTGTTTATCTGTGAAAATAACGGATATGCTATGGGAACTTCTGTTGAAAGAACTGCAAATCACTCTGATATCTGGAAATTAGGTTTGGGTTACCAAATGCCTAGTGGACCGGTTGACGGAATGAATCCAATCAAAGTTGCTGAAGCAATGTCTGAAGCAATTGATAGAGCAAGACGTGGTGACGGACCAACATTCATTGAAATGAAAACGTACCGTTATAGAGGTCACTCTATGTCTGATGCACAACATTACAGAACAAAAGAAGAGGTTGAAGAATACAAAAAAATTGATCCAATCACGCAAGTATTAGATGTGATCAAAGAAATGAACTATGCTACAGCAGAAGAAATTGCAGTAATTGACCAACGTGTAAAAGACTTGGTTACTGAATGTGAGCAATTTGCTGAAGTATCTGATTTCCCAGATCCAAAACAACTATACGACGTAGTGTACGAACAAGAAAATTATCCATTCATCCCTCATAAATTATAATATTATGGCTCAGATAATTACAATGCCGCGTTTGAGTGATACAATGACAGAAGGAGTTGTAGCCACGTGGCTAAAACAGGTTGGTGATGTTGTTAAGGAAGGTGATATACTAGCTGAAATTGAAACAGACAAAGCAACCATGGAATTTGAATCTTTTCATGAGGGAACTTTGTTACACATAGGAATTCAAGCTGGTGAATCTGCACCGGTTGATTCTCTTTTGGCAATTATTGGAAACGCTGGTGAAGATATTTCTGGATTGTTATCTGGAAATGCAGCTCCAACAGTGGAAGCTCCACAAGCTGAAACTACAGCAGTTGCTACAGAGGTTACAGCAGCAGTTGCGCCTCAAGCTACTACACTTCCTGAAGGAGTTTTAGTGGTGACTATGCCAAGATTAAGTGATACCATGACTGATGGAACGGTTGCTACTTGGTTAAAACACGTGGGTGACCAGGTGAATGAAGGAGATATTTTGGCTGAGATTGAAACAGACAAAGCAACCATGGAATTTGAATCTTTTAACGCAGGTGTGTTGTTACACATTGGTGTTCAAGAAGGACAAACAGCTCCAGTGGACAGCGTTTTGGCTATTTTAGGACCTGCAGGAACAGATGTGTCTGCGTTTTTAAATGGAACTCCAGCTCCGGCTGCAGCAGCAGTTGAAAATGTGGCAGCAGCAGCTCCAACAGCAACAACAGTTGCAGCGCAACCAACAACAGTGGTTGCTCAAGATCAAACAAACAATCCAACGGGAAGAATTTTAGCTTCTCCATTGGCAAAGAAAATAGCTGAAGACAAAGGAATCAATTTATCTCAGGTAAAAGGTTCTGGAGAAAACGGTAGAATTGTTAAACAAGACGTTGAGAATTTCAACCCAGGTCAAGCGGTTCAAACCATTCAATCAGCAGCTCCTCAAACTGCAGTTGCGTCAGCACCTCAGGTTAAAGAAGAGCAAAAAGCAGCAGCGGCACCGGTAAAACCGTTTGTTCCTGCTGGTGAAAAATTCAGTGAAGAAGTGAAAAACTCAAGCATGCGCAAAGTGATTGCTAAACGTTTGAGCGAATCCAAATTTACTGCACCTCATTATTATTTGACTATTGAAGTTCACATGGACGGCGCAATGGATTCAAGAAAATTGATCAACGCTATTCCAGATACAAAAGTTTCATTTAATGATATGGTAATCAAAGCTTGTGCTATGGCATTGAAAAAACATCCACAGGTGAATTCTCAATGGACTGAAGCAAATACCATCTTGAACCACCACATCAACATTGGTGTTGCGGTTGCCGTTGAAGACGGATTGGTGGTACCTGTTTTAAACTTCACAGACCAAATGAGCCTGTCTCAAATTGGAAGTGCAGTTAAAGATTTGGCTGGTAGAGCACGTGTTAAGAAATTACAGCCAAGTGAAATGGAAGGAAGTACATTCACCATCTCTAACTTGGGAATGTTTGGAATTTCTGAATTCACGTCCATCATCAATCAACCAAACTCTGCTATTTTATCTGTTGGTGCCATTGTGGAACAGCCGGTTGTTAAAAACGGACAGATTGTGGTTGGTAATGTAATGAAAGTAACTTTGGCATGTGACCACAGAACGGTGGACGGTGCTACAGGAGCTCAATTCTTACAAACTTTAAAAACATACTTGGAGAATCCAGTCACTATGTTGGCATAATTTCCTGTATTAACATATTAAAATCCCGTTTTTGCCTAGCAAGAGCGGGATTTTTATTATTTTAGCACGTCCATTAACTTTGAATTTATGAAAAAACTATACTGTATATTGCCTTTTCTATTGGTTGCCTGTGGCGCTAAGAAAGGGGGAGATGTTACCACGTCACAAGCTTATGAAGTTTCTCAGACTGAGGTGACAAAAACCTTGGAATTTTTAGCTTCTGACGCATTGGAAGGAAGAGCAACTGGAAGTGTGGGTATTGAAAAGGCGGCAACATATCTTGAAACGATTTTTAAAGATCATGGGATTCAACCCTATTTCAGTACGTACAAGGACACATTGACTAACTTGAATCAGAAAGCTTATAATGTTGTTGGGTACTTGCCGGGTACTGATGCCAAATTGAAAGAGGAGTTTGTCATCTTCAGTGCGCATTATGATCATATTGGTCGTGTAAAAGAAGCTGTAGATGGTGATGATATTGCCAATGGTGCTAATGACAACGCAGCAGGATCAACCTTGTTGACAGAAGTAGCAAAATATTATGGTAAAAATAAAAACAACAAACGCAGTATTCTCTTTGTCTTTTTTAGCGGTGAAGAATTGGGTCTGAAAGGATCTTATCACTTAGCGGACAAATTGGAAAGCAAGCATTTGAAATGGTATACCATGTTGAATTTTGAAATGTTGGGTGTGCCAATGAACAGACCGTTCCAAGTCTATCTGACCGGGGCTAACCGTTCCAATATGGGTGATGTTATCAACAAATATGCTGGTGAAAATACCGTGGGTAAATTGGCTATTGAAATGCAATACAGATTGTTCATGCAATCTGACAATTATCCGTTTTTCTTGAAATACAATATTCCGGCGCATTCTGTGTCTAGTTTTGATTTTGAGAATTTCAAATTTTACCACCATGTAAAAGATGAGGCAAAACTGATGAACACAGAATTCATGACTAAAACAGTAGCACGTCTTTTACCTGCATTGGATCAAATGGTATCCAATCCAGTTAAAGAAATTAAATTGAACTAATGAAAAATATTATAGTTACCGGTACCAGTAGAGGTATTGGAAAAGAATTGTGTTTGTACTTTGCCAATTTGGGACACCGTGTGTTGGCTTTGTCAAGAACAGTTAATACAGAATTGACAGCACATTCAAATGTAGAACAATTGGCTTTAGACTTAGGAGATGCGTCTCAATTGTCTTTAGTTACCGCATACATAAATACTACTTTCCAAGGGAAGTTGGATATTTTGGTACACAATGCAGGTGCCTTGATCAACAAGCCTTTTGAAGCATTGACTTCTGAAGATTTTGAATATGTTTACCGCATTAATGTCTTTGCTGTTGCAGCTTTGACCCAAGCGTGTTTGCCTTTTTTGGTAAAGGGAAGTCACGTGCTGACGGTGAGTAGTATGGGCGGAATTCAAGGGAGTATGAAATTCCCAGGATTGGCGGCATACAGCTCTAGTAAGGGTGCGGTAATTACACTGTCAGAATTATTGGCAGAAGAATACAAGCCACAAGGAATTAGTTTCAACGTGGTTGCTTTGGGAGCAGTTCAAACAGAAATGTTACAAGAAGCTTTCCCTGGATTTGAAGCTCCAATCTCTGCGTTGGGAATGGCAGAATATTTGGGAGATTTGGCTTTAAATGGCACAAAATACTTTAACGGTAAAGTGATTCAAGTATCCTCTACCACACCTTAAAAATTTGTTTTGGAAGACATTTTGAAAAAATACATACCACCTGTATCTGTACCTCAGGTGGTGGATATGATCAAACACTACAACGTGCATTTGAAGATTGTTGGTGAAAGACAAACCCGTCATGGAGATTACAGAAAAAATCCAGACGGTACACACATCATCACCGTCAATGCCAATTTAAATCCGTATCGTTTTTTGATGACGCTTATTCACGAGATGGCACATTTGGTTGCCATTCAGAAATATGGGCGCACCATTAAGCCACACGGGGTGGAGTGGAAGATGACCTTTCAAAAATTGATGGTGCCCTTCATCAGACCTGAGGTATATCCCAACCATCTGCTGCCTTTATTGGCACGCCATTTCAGGAATCCTTCTGCCAGTAGTGATACTGATGCCACCTTGTCTTTGGCATTAAAACAGTTTGATCCACCCAATGGGAAACACTATATATTTGAAGTTCCTTATGGCGGTTTGTTTGAAACTCCAGACGGACGGGTATTCAAGAAAATTGCCCAACGCACCAAGCGTTTTGAATGTATGGATGTCAAAAATGGTAAAATTTACCTTTTTAATCCCAACGCTGAAGTGGAATTAATACAATCTTAAAACTAATCACGATAAACTTTTATAAGTTTGCATTATGAATAAAAACTATTATGCAATATTGATGGCAGGAGGCGTGGGGTCCAGATTCTGGCCCGTGAGTACTGCTGATTTCCCAAAACAATTCCACGATATGTTGGGAACGGGAGAGACATTGATTCAGAAAACATTTGGCAGATTGTCTAAAATCATGCCTAAAGAAAATATATTAATCCTAACCAATGAGTGTTATAAGGATTTGGTTTTGGAGCAATTGCCTCATGTGGATGCAGCACAATTGGTGTTGGAGCCAGATATGAGAAATACAGCACCGTGTATTTTATATGCTACATTGAAAATTCAAAAGATCAATCCAGAAGCGGTTGTGGTGGTAGCACCTAGTGACCACTGGATTGAGGATGAAATGCAGTTTGCTGAAAACTTGCGTTATTCTTTTGATTTCTGTTTGGCCAATGACAGTTTGATGACCTTGGGTATTATCCCAACGTTTGCCAATACAGGTTATGGGTATATTGAATATGACAAATTGGATACTCGTGCCATTAAGAAGGTAAAACAATTTAGAGAAAAACCAGATTATCCAACGGCTCAGAAATTTTTGAACAGCAGAAACTTTTTGTGGAATGCAGGGATATTTATCTGGAATGTACAGGCTATTTTAAAGTGTTTCCAAGATTTCCAACCAGAGATGTACGCTTTGTTTGCTAGTGGAATTGAGGTTTACAATACTTCTGAAGAGGCTGCATTTGTCAGAGAGAACTATTCAAAAGCTGAAAACATCTCTATTGATTATGCCGTGATGGAAAAGGCTCAAAACGTGTTTGTATTGCCTGCAACCTTTGATTGGAATGATTTGGGTACTTGGGGGTCTTTATATGACAAATTGCCCAAAGATGCACAATCCAATGCCATTGTCAATGCACAAACCATATTGGAGAATTCAAGCAACAACATCATCAGAACCCAAGGGAAGAAATTGGTTGTTGTGGATGGATTGGAAGATTACATCATTGTGGACAAAGACGACGTGTTGTTGATTTATCCAAAGAACAAAGAACAAGACATCAAGCGCATAACAAATTTGGCGCAGCAGCTGAATAAATAAGCCGCTATAAAAACAAAAAAAGGGGGAAGACTTCATGAAGTCTTCCCCCTTTTTTAAGGGTTGTTATTATTTGTTGTGCAATTCTTTTAATTGCGCGTTTCTTACTTTTTTGAATAATTCTGAAGAGTATACAAAGTCTGTTACTGCTTCATTGTCTGTTGTGAAGATTTGAGATTTGTCTCCTTGCCAAGCCAATAATCCCTCTTTCAAAAACACAATGTTCGCTCCAATTTCCATAACAGAGTTCATATCATGGGTATTGATCACCGTCGTGATTTGATATTCTTCAGTAATCTCTTGAATCAAATTGTCAATGACTACAGAGGTTTTTGGATCCAATCCAGAGTTGGGCTCATCACAGAAAAGGTATTTTGGATTGTTGACAATTGCTCTTGCAATGGCCACCCTTTTTTGCATCCCTCCAGAAATCTCTGACGGTAACTTTTTGTGTGCATTGATCAGTTTCACACGGTCAATAACAAAGTCTACACGTTCTTTGATTTCCTTCTCTCTTTTGTTGGTGAACATTTTCAATGGGAACGCAATGTTTTCTTCCACTGTCATGGAGTCAAACAAGGCACTTCCTTGAAATACCATCCCGATTTCAGTTCTCAAAGTTCTCTTTTCATCATCTGTCAATGATTGATACTCTCTGCCATCAAAGACAATGTCTCCGCTGTCTGGCGTATGAATCCCCAACAAACTCTTCAATAATACCGTTTTACCAGATCCACTCTGACCAATGATCAAGTTAGTCTTTCCAGTTTCAAATGTAGTAGTGATTCCTTTTAAAACCGTTTGGTCTCCAAACGATTTAATGACGTTTTTAACTTCAATCATATCCTAGCTCAATAACATTTGTGTTAATATGTAATTAGACAAAATGATGGCAACGCTGGTCCATACAAAGGATGTTGTGGACGCCTTACCTACCTCAAGTGCTCCACCTTTCATATAGTAACCATGAAACGACGGGATTGTAGCTAATATAAAAGCAAACACTAATGTTTTGATAAAAGCATAAACAATATGGAAAGGAATAAAATCAATTTGAATACCTGTAATAAATTCGTCAGCTGTGGCAAATCCACCGTATACACCGGCAATCCATCCACCCAAAATACCTAGGAACATAGCCAATCCAATTAAGAATGGGTACAACAACAAGGCAATAATTTTTGGGAATACCAAGTAGTTCAAAGAGTTTACTCCCATCACTTCCAAGGCGTCAATCTGTTCTGTTACCCTCATAGTTCCAATACTTGAAGTAATGAAAGATCCCATTTTACCTGCCATGATAACAGAGATAAAGGTTGGGGCAAATTCCAAGATTACAGACTGTCTGGTTGCAAAACCAATCAGGTATCTTGGGATTAAAGGATTGGTTAAGTTTAGGGCCGTTTGAATGGCAACTACTCCACCCACAAAGAAGGAGATGAAGGCTACAATTCCCAATGATCCCAATATTAAATCGTCAATTTCTTTAAAAACTAACTGTTTCATTACTTTCCATTTGGTCGGTTTGTTGAATACTTCTTTCAACATCAGGAAGTATTGACCAATGTGTGTTAACATCTTAATCATATATAAAAAAATAAGGGCTAAATTACCAATTGTTATCCAATTTTAAACGATGTTTTTCTAAAATATTATGTAATATTATAAGGGATGTGCC
>JAGHSS010000099.1 GCA_018065745.1 Candidatus Neoflavobacterium equi
TTAAACAAATAGCTATGAAATTGACACCATCAAACTTAAATAAATACACGATGTATAAATTGCCGTCTGCCTATTTTTCTGGCGTGCGCGTTAAAGACCTGCAAACCAAGTCCTGTGAAGTGACGGTGGGATTGAATTGGTTTAACAAAAATCCATTTAAGTCCATGTATTTTGCAGTACAGGCCATGGCGGCAGAATTGTCCACTGGTGCTTTATTGATGTATCAAATTCAAAAATTGGACAAGGACATCTCCATGTTGGTGGCTCAGAACAATTCAACCTACACTAAAAAGGCGGTTGGGAAAATCACGTTTACCTGTGTGGATGGCTTTGCGATTGAAGAAGCGGTGGCCAAAGCAGCTTTTTCTGGAGAAGGGGAAACCATTTGGGTGAAATCCATTGGGGTGGATGAAAAAGGGGATCAGGTATCTGAATTCAACTTTTTGTGGACTTTGAAATTAAAAACTAAAAAGAAATAAAGATGAAAGTATTGGTAACTGGTGCCACAGGTTTCTTGGGAAAGCTGTTAGTCGCACAACTATTGGCTCAAGGAGATGAAGTGCACTATGTAACTACCAATGCGTCAAAGATAAAAAATGCAAAGGGCGTTTGGGGTTTTGTGTGGGATCCTGCTGCGGGAAGCATAGAACCCAAGGCGCTGGAAGGTGTGGACGTGATTTACCACCTGGCGGGAGCGACGGTTTCCAAAAGGTGGACGCCAACCTATAAAGAGGAGATTTTGGATTCCAGAATCCAATCTGCCGCAACCTTGTATCTGGCGTTGCAAAAAGGGAACCACCAGGTCAAGCAGTTCATTTCTGCCTCTGCTGTTGGTGGGTATGTGAGCAGTGAAACCGCTCAGTACACAGAGGCTGATATGAAACACAACCCGTCTTTTTTGGGACAGGTGGTGGAGGCTTGGGAAACAGCCGCAGATCAGTTTGAACAACTTGGGATTGGAGTGACTAAAATCAGGATCGGGTTGGTACTTTCTGAGCTTGGTGGTGCGCTGCCGGTCATGATGAAGCCCATATCTCTTGGTGCTGGTGCAGTTTTTGGCACTGGAAAACAATATTATTCTTGGATCCACGTGGAAGACCTGATCGGGTTGTTTTGTTTTGTGAAGAACAAAAGACTGTTGGGAGCCTTCAACGGGGTGGGAGACCGTCCAGAAACCTGCCGTGATTTCACGGTGGTGTTGGCAAAAAAAATGCATCGTCCGCTGTGGTTGCCTGCGGTTCCGGGATGGGTGTTGAAAACGGTTTTGGGAGAGATGGCTGCCGTGGTTTTGGAAAGTCAAAACGTGAGCAATGACAAGATAAAGCAAGCGGGGTTTGGGTTCAAATACCAAACGCTGGAAGCTGCTTTGGAGGCTATTCTGTCCAAAGAATAAGCATAGGAAAACGGGCCTTAATTGGGGTACTATATAAAAGAAGGGGCACTTATTGGATAAGTGCCCCTTTTTTATGGTGTTTGTGATTTTTAAAAATACTACTTTTTTGGGAGGTCCTGCGTTAGGGATGGTAGCGGCATCCTTTTTAAAAATGCGGAGGTTTACCGATGCGTTTTTGAAAAGATACAGCGGACAGCCCGGCCCGGAGGGAAACGCCCAAAAAGAGCAACTATTTTTTAGCAACCACTTTTACTTGCAATTTGATGTCATCAGAAATCACTTTGTCTGCAGCCAAGTCTGTGAATTTAGATCCTGAACCGTAGTTGATGTTAAAATCTGTTCTGTTGATAGCAAAAGCTTCTGATTCAATGGTTACATCATTGTCTGTAACTTTGATCACCGCTGGGAATTTCACACTTTTCGTGATGTCTTTCAACGTTAAATTACCTGTAATGAAGGTTTTTCCACCCTCATCAGCGATAGAAGAGATTTCAAATTTTCCTTCTGGGAATTTAGTGGTGTTGAAAAAGTGGTCAGCAGACTCGTCTTGAGCCAATCCTTTTAAGTGTCCTTCAAGCTTCGCTTTGTCGTCCCCAGACAAGTCAGTCACGTTGATTGACTGCACGTCGATGATGAAAGAACCGCCTTGAACCACACCGTCTTTAACAGATAATTCTCCGCTTTTCAACTTCAAATCTCCTTTGTGCTCACCGCCAACTTTTGAACCAATCCAATCAATTTTAGAGTCGTTTGCATCCACTACAAAACGCGCTGCGTCTGTTGTAGCGTCTTCAATTTTCACTGCATCTCCTGCTTTAGATTTGTCATTGTTACAACTTACAGCTCCAAAAGCCAATGTTGCTACTACACATAAACTTAAAATGTTCTTTTTCATAGTTTTGGTTTTATTTGTTATACAATATTAGGTGTTTTCCAAAGTAGTACAACTTAATGTAGATTAAGAAAACACCTCTTATAACGAAAGATAGCAAAAAAAAGTATACACATTAAAAATATGACAAATTGTCTGTTTGTATAACAATGGCAATGCTTTTGCTATAGAATTGGAATAATACGAATTTTTTAAAATACAACATATGAGTCAGGATAGTCAAGAAAACCTTATCAACGAAGAATTACAAAACGATAATGTTTTAGAAAATAACGAGGTTTCTCCAGAAGTTGAAGCGGTAGAATTAAGCGTTGAGGAGAAATTAAGCGAAGAATTGGCTTCAGAAAAAGATCGTTTTTTGCGCTTATTTGCTGAATTTGAAAACTATAAAAAACGTACATCAAAAGAGCGTGTTGAATTGTTCAAAACCGCGAACCAAGAAGTGCTATTAGCGATGCTACCTGTGGTGGACGACTTTGATAGAGCTTTGGTTGAGATTGGAAAATCTGGCGATGAGAACTTGGTTCAAGGGGTAAACTTGATCTATGAAAAATTGAAAAATGTATTGTCAAGCAAAGGATTGGAAGAGGTTGCACTTCAAGCAGGTGACGTTTTCAATGCTGATTATGCTGAGGCAATTACACAATTTCCTGCAGGAGATGATTTGAAAGGAAAAATTGTGGAGGTTTTGGAAAAAGGATACAAATTGGGTGAAAAAATTATTCGGTTTCCTAAAGTGGTCATCGGACAATAAGAACCTAAATTAAGAGATATAAAAATGAAAAAAGATTTTTACGAAATTCTAGGTGTAGATAAAAGCGCAACGGCTGATCAAATTAAGAAAGCCTACTGTAAAAAAGCTGTGGAATTTCACCCAGACAAAAATCCAGGTGACAAAGCGGCAGAAGAAAAGTTCAAAGAGGCAGCTGAAGCTTATGAAGTTTTAGGTGATGCTGACAAAAAGGCAAAATACGACCAATATGGACATGCAGCATTTGATGGTGCTGGTGGTTTTGGTGGTGGTGCTGGTGGTATGAATATGGATGACATTTTCAGCCAGTTTGGTGATATCTTTGGCGGCGGCGGTTTTGGCGGCTTTGGCGGTGGCGGTTTTGGCGGTGGTCAAAGACGTGTGAAAGGATCTAACCTGCGCATCAAAGTGCGTCTGACGTTGGAAGACATTGCTCATGGTGTAGAGAAAAAAGTAAAAGTAAAACGCAAGGTGCAAGCGGCTGGTGTGACTTACAACACCTGTTCTACTTGTAACGGTTCTGGTCAGGTAACGCGCATCCAAAATACTATTTTGGGACGTATGCAAACGGCTGCTCCATGTCCTACTTGTGGTGGTGCTGGTCAATCCATAGCTTCAAAACCAAACAATGCAGATGCGCAAGGTATGGTTACTGAAGAGGAAACCGTATCAATCAAAATTCCTGCGGGAGTTACCAATGACATGCAACTTAAGGTTTCTGGAAAAGGTAATGAAGCGCCTGGAAAAAACAGTGTAGCGGGAGATTTATTGGTGGTCATTGAAGAAATTGAACACGAATACCTGAAACGCGAAGGAGAGAACTTACACTATGATTTGTATATCTCTTTTGCAGAAGCTGCCCTTGGAGCATCTAAAGAAATTGACACAGTGAACGGTAAATTCCGTATCAAAATTGAACCAGGTGTACAAGCAGGTAAAATTTTGAGAATGAAAGGAAAAGGAATTCCAAGCTTGAACAGCTATGGTTCTGGTGACCTTTTGATTCACGTGAATGTTTGGACGCCTAAAACCTTGAACAAAGAACAAAAACAATTCTTTGAAAGTATGTTGGAAGACGACAATTTTGCACCGCACCCAACAAAAGCTGACAAATCCTTTTTTGACAAAGTGAAAGAGATGTTCTCTTAAAGAACACGTCTTTTTTAAATATATAAAAAACCTAATTCGGAAGAGTTAGGTTTTTTTGTAACTTTAGATGCAATTGTTAGACTTATACTACATATAAAATATAAAAAACGCGAATGGATGCAATTTTAGAAGTAAAAGACGTCGTTAAAACCTATGGGGATTATACGGCCCTTAACTCAGTTTCACTCCAAATCCCAAGAGGATGCATTTTTGGACTGTTGGGACCTAATGGAGCTGGAAAGACTTCCTTGATCAGAATCATCAACCAAATCACGCTGCCAAACAGCGGTCAGATTTTGTTGGACGGGGAAACTTTAAGCCCAAAACACGTTATTGATATTGGCTATATGCCGGAGGAACGCGGATTGTACAAAACCATGAAGGTGGGGGAACAAGCGCTTTACCTGGCACAATTGAAAGGACTTTCTAAAGAAGAGGCTAAAAAACAACTCAAATACTGGTTTGAGAAATTGCATATTGAATCTTGGTGGGATAAAAAAATCCAAGAGCTTTCTAAGGGTATGGCTCAGAAAATCCAATTTGTGGTAACGGTTTTACACCAGCCAAAATTGCTTATTCTGGACGAACCCTTTTCTGGTTTTGATCCGGTAAACGCCAATTTGATCAAGGACGAAATTTTGGAATTGAACAGAAAGGGTACCACCATCATATTTTCTACACACCGCATGGAAAGTGTGGAGGAGATGTGTGACCACATTGCGCTGATCCACAAATCAAACAAATTGATTGAAGGCAAGGTACAGGATGTGAAAATTGCACACCGTACACACGCTTATGAAGTGGGAATTTTGTCCAGCAATGTGGAGCGTCTGATGGTGGATCTAACTCAAAAGTTTCAGGTGGGACAAACAGACTTTAAATCGTTAAACGATGAGTTGAAATTGGAAATTCAACTGGATGGCAAAATGCCAAATGAGCTGCTCAACGTTTTGACTCAAAACGGACAGGTGACTCACTTTGTTGAAAAAGTGCCAAGCATCAATGATATCTTCATCAAAACGGTAAGTACAAACTAATCCACGGGAACTAAAAAGTTATATTATGAACATGTTGAGTTTAATCATAAAAAGAGAATTTTTGACCAAGGTGCGCAATAAATCATTTATTGTCATGACCTTGTTGGGACCTATTTTGATTTTGGGTATGTCCCTTTTGATCGGATTCTTATCTAATATGAATGCCGGTGAGGTAAAACACATCGGGATTCACGATGCCTCTTCCATCTTTGTGTCTAAATTTGAAAGTAACAAAGAGGTTAAATACATCAATTTGAGCGCCATGCCTTTGGAACAAGCCAAGGACACGGCTACTAAAACAATGAAAGCCCTGCTGTACATTCCAAAAGTTGCAGATTTGAACGACTTGAATGAAAAGCTGGAATACATCTCTGATGACAGTCCAAGCATGGAAACCATTATGGAGGTTGAAAACGTGATCAACACGGAAATCACCCACCAAAATTTGGAGAAAATGGGCTTGAACGTTGCAGATATTGACAAAGCAAAGGGAAATGCTTCTTTGAAGCTGTCCAAGTTTAGTGGAGAAGATTCTCTGAAGGGAATCAACGAAATTAAAATCGCTATCGGTTCAGTATTTGGGTATTTGATCATGATGTTCATCATCATATACGGAAACTTTGTGATGCGTTCTGTCATTGAAGAAAAGACCAGCCGCATCATTGAAATCATCATCTCTTCTGTAAAACCATACCAATTGATGATGGGGAAAATCATCGGGAACTCTTTGGCGGGAATCTTGCAATTCTTCATTTGGGGAATTTGTGGTGCCATCCTGTTCTTTGGGGTCAACTACTTCTTTGGTGTACAGCCAAATAGTGTGGATCCTGAAATGATTCAAACCGCACAGAATGAATTTGGTTCTCAAATATCATTATACCTTACTGAAATTTTAAAATTCCCATTGGCAACGTTGTTGATCTCTTTTGTGATTTACTTCATTGGGGGATACTTCTTATACAGTTCAATGTATGCTGCTATTGGAGCTGCTGTGGACAGTGAAACTGATTCTCAACAATTCTTGATGCCCATCATCATGCCGTTGATGCTTGGGGTTTATGTAGGATTTTTCACAGTAATCAATGATCCTCACGGAACTGTTGCTACTGTTTTTTCATTTATTCCATTTACTTCTCCAATTGTCATGTTGATGCGTATTCCTTTTGGTGTACCTTTGTGGCAAATTGTTCTTTCCATGGCTTTGCTTATGGGCACGTTCTTTTTGGTGGTTTGGTTTGCCTCAAAAATTTACAGAATCGGGGTGTTGTCTTATGGTAAGAAACCAACGTGGAAAGAGTTGTACAAATGGTTAAAATATTAAAACATACACATGAGTAGAATTTTAATAATTGAAGATGAAGCAAGCATCAGACGTGTTTTGGTGCGCATCCTGTCTGAAGAAAACGACGCCTACAAGGTGGAAGAGGCTGCAGATGGTTTGGAGGGATTGGAAAAAATCAAAAATGAAGATTTTGATCTGGTTCTTTGCGACATTAAAATGCCCAAAATGGATGGGGAAGAGGTTTTGATGGAAGTTAAAAAAATCAAACCTGAAATACCAATGGTGATGATCTCTGGTCACGGAGATTTGGAAACTGCGGTAAACACCATGCGTTTGGGAGCTTATGACTACATCTCCAAACCGCCAGATTTAAACCGTTTGTTGAACACGGTGCGCAATGCACTGGACACCAAACAGCTGGTGGTGGAAAATAAAATATTGAAGAAAAAAGTTTCCAAGAATTATGAAATGATTGGAGACAGCCCGGCCATCAACCACATCAAAGAGATGATTGAAAAGGTGGCGCCAACAGAGGCTCGTGTGTTGATCACAGGTCCCAATGGAACGGGGAAAGAATTGGTTGCACACCAATTGCATGAACGCAGTGAGCGCAGCGCTGGACCAATGATTGAGGTCAACTGTGCTGCAATTCCATCAGAATTGATAGAGAGCGAATTGTTTGGACATGTCAAAGGCGCCTTTACCTCTGCGGTGAAAGACCGTGCTGGTAAATTTGAAGCGGCTAACGGCGGTACCATTTTCTTGGATGAAATTGGAGACATGAGTCTTCCTGCACAGGCAAAAGTTTTGCGTGCACTTCAAGAAGGATTGGTGCAACGTGTGGGGGCAGACAAGGACATTAAGATTGATGTGCGCGTTGTGGCGGCAACAAATAAAGATTTGCAAAAAGAAATTGCTGAAGGACGTTTCAGAGAGGATTTGTACCACCGTTTGGCGGTTATATTGATCAAGGTTCCTGCGTTAAATGACAGACGTGAGGACATACCGGCTTTGATTGCGCATTTCACTGATAAGATTGCGAGTGATCAAGGAACGGTTGCTAAGAAATTTTCTGATCCTGCAGTCAAACTGCTACAAGCCTATGACTGGACAGGGAACATCAGGGAGTTGAGAAACGTGATTGAGCGCTTGATCATTTTGGGAGAAAAAGTAATCTCTGAAAATGACGTCAAGCTTTTTGCAAGTAAGTAAGGATTGGATATTGAAAAGATAAGATGAAATTAAAAAAAATTAACGAGCAACTTCAGGAAAGATTGGTTGCTCAAGGATTGACAGAGCCAAACGAAATGCAATTTGAATCGTTCAGCTTGATCAAAAGTGGGGCAGATGTGGTGATTGTTGCTGGACCTAAAACAGGAAAAACAACAACCATGGTGATTAACGTAATCCAAAAATTGGGGAAACCTTTCCAACAGTCTCCTCGTGCTTTGGTGATCACTAAGGACAAAGATTCTGTATTGGCTTTGGAAGCTCAATTCAAGGATTTGGCTAAATACAATGAGTTGCGCGTTTATGGAGTTCACGACAAATCTGATTTGGATGTGGACAAAAATGAAATTTCTGCTGGAATTGATATTTTGATCGGTACAACTACCCGTTTGAATGATATGTTCACAACGGCTGGATTTGACGTCAACCAATTGAAAATTGTAGCTTTGGATGAGGCAGAAGAATTGATTAAAGGTCGTTTGGAAGCTAAAATGGTGCGTTTGTTAGACAGTATTGGAAAGACACAATACTTGTTCTTCTCTCGCAACATCACAGAGCGTTTGGATTTCTTGATTGACCGTGTGACCATTGAACCAACCATCTTTGATATGGAGGCTGAGGATGATGAGGAAGACGATTATTTTGACGAGGAGGATTTGTTAGATGACGAATTGACTGAAGACGAATTGACTGAAGACGAAATTGACGGAGAAGTTGAAGAAGTTGAAGAAGACGAAACTGAAGAAGACGAAATTTCTGAATAAGAAGCATTACATTTAGTTCCCCCCTTGGTGGGCTAAGACACTATAAAAATGCCCCCAAAGTGGAAACACATTGGGGGCATTTTTTTCATCAAAAGGCGTTTGTGGCATACTACCGCTAACGACAGTCAATGCTATTAGAAACCAATTACAGAATTGATGTAAATACTGTCTTTCTGTTTGGTAGTCAAATCTTTTTTGTACTGGAACAACGCACTTTCCCAATCTCCATATCCCGTGTTTGGCAACACGATGAATTTGTTTCCAAAAGCGGCTGCATTGTCTTTGACAGCAGTTGTGCGTTCTGCTTCTGTTTTAGAGTCAAAAGCTTTAGAGAAATCAGAAAGGTTGTCTCCAAGAAGCATCACGATTTCATGTGTTTCTGACAATTTCAACCTTCTAGCTTCCTTGCTTGATTCAGCAGTTTTCACAATCACGTGTGCTGCATCAGCATTTGGGAATCCAAATTTCTTCAAGTTTTCAATGGTTGCTTCCTTGTCTTTAACCCCGCGGTTGGTGATGTAAAATACCTCCACGTTGTTTTTTTGTGCATAGTTGTAAAAAGCTTGACTTCCTTGAAGGGGAATCGCATTGGCTTTAGCAGTCCATGCAGACCAGGTTGGAGCGTCAAACACCTTTCCTTGTTTGGCCATTTCCACAGCATAAGGAGAGTTGTCCACAAAAGTTTCATCCACATCAGTAACCAAAGCCATTGGTTTGCTGTGTTTTTGAGTGTTTAATTGGTCAACGCGCAATTGTGCAATATTAAATGCTTGTTGGCAAAGCGCCTTGTATTCTGCTGCACGTTGTTGAAATACAGCAGCATAAATCTTACCATTAACTTCAATGTTCTCATAGGCTTGTTTTGCAGCTGTTGCAGTGGCGTTTTCTGACGCTCCACAAGAACCCAATACAAGCGCCCCTATAGTGGCAATAAGGAAACTCGTTCTTTTCATAATCTAAAATTTCCAGTAAAATTAATATACTTTTTGAGAAGTCTGCCCAAATAAAAGCTTAAATATAAGCCACCTCTTGCTCTTGGTACAGGTATTCCATCAGCTCCAAAATCATGTTTTTGATGGCCAATTGCTGCAAGAAATGATCGTTGTCAATCAGCTCTCTGAAAGTGTCAATGTGTTTGTCATAATAGTAATAGACCTCATCACTGTCTGGATAATTGTCAATCATCTGTATGTCCATATAGTGGTAGGCCTTGATGCATTGCTGCAGGTAACCATACAAGAGGGTGTCCTGGGTTTGATGTCCCGGTTGTTGGTCCAAGTTGATGCCGGTGATTTCTGACAATACCTGGTAGTATTTGGGTAGGGCATTGGTGAATTTGACTTCAATATAGTTTTCCAACAGGCGTTCCATGGCGTTAAACCTTGGAGCTGGAGCTACATCACACACCAAGTACTGCTGCAGTGACTGCACACTTTGGATGATGATGCCGTTGGTGTAGGAATCAAAAACCAAGTCTGACTGGGTGTAAGGCAGCGGGATGTCAAAGGTTTTTTTTGGAGTAAATATAAATTGTCCGCTTCCTCTACTTTTAAATATCAAAGCAATGCCGTGAGCGGCATAAATCCTCAAGTGACAACTCACACACTCAAACTCATTGTGTGCGGTTTCCCGCATATAATTACTTTTGTTATTCAAGAGGCACGAAGGGCAATGTCCTTCAAAGAAAATCGGTTTCATAATTCGGTTACTTTAGAGATTCAAAACTACTTGGGCATAAAGACAAAACAAGACTTTGAACTTTTTATTTTGTCAAAACCCATTTATTTTGCATTTCAACCCTTTTTTTGTGTATTTCAACTATTTTTTGATTTTGGAGGTCTTTATAAACCTCAAAAATGAAGTGTAGTAATCTTGGCAATCTCAATATGTTACTCTTGTAATATTTAAAGTTTTTAAAGGGAATTTGAATGCTTTTCAAAGCGCTTTTGAATTCTGATATTTTGATTTTAACCATAGACAAAAAAAAGTATCTTTGCGTTTTAAATCCAATTTGATATAAACCTTTCACATAAATGATTACAGTTAATGATATTGCCGTTGAATTTGGCGGAACAACTCTTTTCAGTGACGTTACTTTTGCCATCAATGAGAATGACAGAATTGCGTTGATGGGAAAAAACGGAGCGGGAAAATCAACGCTTCTAAAAATTATTGCAGGAGTTAACAAACCTTCTCGTGGGGCCATTTCAGCTCCAAAAGAGGCTGTTGTAGCTTACTTGCCTCAACATTTGTTGACGGAGGATAATTGTACCGTTTTTGATGAAACTGCAAAAGCCTTTGCTGGAATCTTCGCTATGAAAAAGGAGATTGACGACATCAATGAAGAATTAACTGTGCGCACAGACTATGAAAGCGACGCCTATATGAAATTGATTGAGCGCGTTTCTGAGTTGAGTGAAAAGTTTTACTCTATTGAAGAGGTGAACTATGAAGCAGAAGTAGAGAAAGTATTGAAAGGTTTGGGATTTGTGCGTGAAGACTTCAACCGTCCTACATCAGAATTCTCTGGAGGATGGCGTATGCGCATTGAGTTGGCTAAAATTTTATTGCAAAATCCTGATTTGATCTTGTTGGATGAGCCAACCAACCACATGGACATTGAGAGTATCCAATGGTTGGAAGACTTCTTGATCACGTCTGCAAAAGCGGTGATTGTCATTTCCCATGACCGTGCGTTTGTTGACAACATCACCAACAGAACTATTGAGGTGACCATGGGTAGAATTTACGACTACAAAGCCAAGTATTCTGATTATTTGGAACTGCGCAAAGACCGCAGAGCACACCAACAAAAAGCCTATGAAGAGCAACAAAAAATGATTGCTGAAAACACAGAATTCATTGAGCGTTTTAAAGGAACCTATTCCAAGACGTTGCAAGTGCAATCACGTGTGAAAATGTTGGAGAAATTGAAATTGGTAGAAGTGGATGAAGTGGATTCTTCTGCATTGAGATTGAAATTCCCACCGGCAGCACGTTCTGGACAATATCCAGTTGTGGTGGAAGGATTGACAAAAAAATATGGAGATCACGTGGTGTTCAACAATGCCAATATGGTGATTGAGCGCGGTGAGAAATTGGCATTTGTCGGGAAAAACGGAGAAGGTAAATCCACCATGATCAAAGCCATCATGAAAGAGATTGAATTTGAAGGGAAGATGGAGTTGGGACACAATGTTCAGGTTGGATATTTTGCTCAAAACCAGGCGTCATTATTGGATGAGAACATCACCATTTTTGACACCGTTGATCAAATTGCCAAAGGAGACATCAGAACGCAAATCAAAAATATATTGGGTGCCTTTATGTTTTCTGGAGACGATATTCAGAAAAAAGTCAAGGTATTGTCTGGGGGAGAGAAAACCCGTTTGGCGATGATCAAATTGTTGTTAGAACCGGTAAACGTTTTGATTCTGGATGAGCCGACCAACCACTTGGACATGAAAACCAAAGACATCATCAAAGATGCCTTGAATGAGTTTGAGGGAACGGTGATTTTGGTATCCCATGACCGTGATTTCTTGGATGGATTGGCTACCAAAGTTTTTGAATTTGGTAACAAGCGCGTCAAAGAGCACTTTGAAGACATCAAAGGATTCCTTGCTTTAAAGAAGATGGAAAACTTGAGAGAGATAGAAAAATAAGAGCGATAAAAAAATGCTGTCCATCTGGACAGCATTTTTTTTTAATCTTTGGTCACCCCGTTTATGGTGATGGAATGGTGTTTATTGCTTCCAACCACGTCTCCTTTATACCACAGTTGGTAGTAGTAGGTTGTATTGTTGTTTAAATTCGCGTCCACATCTTGGTTGCTCAACTGCACCCAAGACTGTCCATTATTCATGGTGGTATTCACACTTCTCACATTTAGCCCCGTCATGTTGTACCTTGGAGTCCCCACAACCACCGGAGTTGTGGATCTGGTCAACACGGTGTGAAATACATTGGATTGCACCAAGGCATCCACGGTGGATTTGACAATAGCCGTATTGTTTTCTTTGGTGTCAAACGCCAGTTCTTTTACCAACTTATACTCTCCTGGAACGGTGTAATTCTCCCGTGTTTTCAAGCGTAATTTAGCTTCTGTAATAACCGTGGATTGCAGCATGTTCACATTGCGGTTGTTGATCAGCAATTGCCATTTCCCCTGAGGGTTGTCCCCCACAAATCCAGCAAATGACGTAATGTTTCCACTGCTGTAGTGGCTTTCATAATTTGGAGCATCAAGCAATCCTTGGGGTTTGACTCTTCCATTATTGAAATTTCCTGAATTCCAAGAAGAGATATTGGTGTTCCCTGCATCAGAAAATATGGTATTCAAATTGCTTGTTGTATACAAAACTGGACCAGTTTCATCCATCAATTCCAATATTTTACCAGAAGGGGAAATTAAAAATATTTCCGTGTCTCTGGCAATTCTAGAATTAAAACTCAATTTCAGTTCCACCTCACAGATGTAGTTGTCAGTACCTGTGAATTTCATACCTATTTCACGGATTGTTGCGCTTTCAAATTCCAGATTTGTCCCTGCAGGAATCCCGATTTCTACCCAGTTAGAGCAGTTGGTATCATTAAAATTGGGTCCGTTAGTACCTTTTTCATCAGAATCCAATGCTGTGGAAGAAACTAAAATCCGGCGCCAGCGTTTGTTCTGCCAGATGTACATTCCCGTGTTCAGTTTGGTGTTATTTTTGGTAATTTCACTATAGTCGGTTCTGGTATTCCACACAAACGTACCCTCAGGTAGCGGCAATGTGATGTCCATTTTGTTTTTGACCGTCAAGCTGTCATACACACTTTGCAGTGCCACACGCGGAGGCAAAAAACCTTGAGTAGTATTGTTTATGTCCAGTGCACCCTGTGGATTTCCAGTCCCCACAATCACCCCGTTTTGTGCCCTTACAGACCCACACAACACAAGGCATAATACTAGTAAATATTGTTTCATACCTGGTCGTTTAGTATTCTGTTTTCACGATAAATGAATAGTTTTCATTTTGATTGGGAGGATTGATAACCGCCGCCCTGCGCCACAACTGGTAGTAATAAAGCGTGTTGGGCGTTAAATTAGCATTCACGTCGTTGTTGGTCACCGCGGTCCATCGCACGCTGTTGTAGGTGCTGTTAGTTCCCCCGCTCAAGATGGTACCGGGAAGAGTTGTTGCTGTAGCAACCCCCACCGGAGCTGTCGTTCTAGTAATCACCGTTTGGATAACATTTGACGTGGCATTGGCATTGTAATTTGAGCTAGCAACAATATAATTCGCATCCTCAGCATTTATTTTGCGTTCAGAAAGCAGCACAAATTCATTGGGCATTTGACCGCCATACGTACTGATGTTGAGTTTGACTTCATTCAAAATTAACTTGTCGCCAAGGTGCACATCTTTGATGTATAGTTTCCAGGTACCGTTGGGATTTTCATCGTGAAAACTGCTAAAAGTAGAAACCGTTGCCGGCATAAAGTCATAGATTCCTTGGATGTAGTTGTCCAGCGTGCCTTCAGGTTTGTATGTCCCCGTTAGGCATCCCGCGCATCTTTCGTTAAATGTGGTGATATTATTGGTTGCAGCATCGCTAAACGTCAGGTTGTAGTTGTATCTGTTGTAACCGTCAATCCCGCTCATATGTCCATTTCCAGTAGTCAACTTCAGCGTTTTTCCGTTGGGAGCCATCAGGTACATACTGGTTTGGTAGAAAAATTTATGGTTCAATTTTACAGAAATCGTCATGTTGCAAATCACCCCAACCAGCCCACTCACATTGAGATCGATGGGAATAATTTGATCGTTTGATTCATAAGTAGTCGTGTTGGTCACCACCGTTGCCAGCGCACTGCACGCGTTCCCATCAATGTACGGAATCGCGTTTGAAGTCTTGTCATACACAAAATTTGTGCGCTCCACCGCCAGCCTGTTCCACTTCGCATTCGCCCAGTAGTAAAGCCCGGGACTCAAATTTTGCCCCTTGTTTAAATTCGTGTTCCAAACTATGGTACCATCTGCCACTTCCCCGCCTTGTGGGTTGGTCACAGGAGATTGCGTGTCCAATTTCGTCAACCTGATGCGCGGATACAAAACACCGCCGTTCTCTGATGTGACGTCTAAAGCCCCCTGTGGACGCACTGTTCCGATGCCTACCTGTGAATAACAAACCCCAGTCTGAATCCAAAGAAGTAGGAATAATAGTATAGATTTCATGAATATGTGGTATTAAATTGAGTCAGTAATCGATTGTTTTTGCACTTTATCGATTTTAACGTTTTATTTAATCCACTTATTGTGTGACTCTTAGCATTATTTTTTTGGGCGTCCCCTTGCTGTCCTGCGCACAGCAACGTCGTGCTTTGCGCTCCAATCTTTCCCCGGCCTGAAGACCGGGGAAAGGATTTCCACTCCAATCCCTGACGCGGGTAACTCCGCTATTTCAAGCCATAAAAAAACCTCCAGCCAAACTTAGGCAAGAGGTTTTTCATCAATCTTAGAATTTATTTCTTAATTGTAATCTTGTATATATCTGACGTGGTTGCTCCATTGTCTGGATCCTCACACAGCAAGAAGCTCAGTTTCTTTTTGGACTCCTCAAAAACGGTGATGCCCTCAAATTTCTGGGTTTTCGAGATCACCTTGGTCCACTTCAATTTCATCTTTTTCAAATCAATGCACCCCAACAAACTCCCCCCGATGTTCCCATCGGCAACCACATCCTTAGAACCCTCAGCCGTGGCCAAAAAATAAATGTTTTTGCCCACCAAAACCGCGTCAGAAAACCCCGTTTGTTCTCCGTCGATTTTTGGAAGTTTAAACGGATCAATCACCACATTGAAATCGTCCACCAAATTGTTTCCCTGCACAGTGGCAATAAAATTGAGTCCGTGTTTGCCGTTTCCACGGTTAAACAGCAGCCAATCAGCCCCGTCCTTTACCACCCCCTCAATATTCAATTCTTTGGCATCCATTTCATGAAACGCCACAATATTTTCATACAGATTGCTCAAATCCTGGTGTACAACCTCTTTGGTTTTGGCGTTGACAGACACAAAGTCCGTGCGTTGTTCCTTGGAACCCGACGCAAATATATAATAGTAATCCCCGCTCTTGGTGATGGCTTCATAATCTGGTTTGATCTTTTTTTCCAGCTGTTGGCCTGCATTGTCCTTTAAAGGGAGGGAATGCAATTTGTGGTCCACCATGGAGTAGGTGTACAGGTAGTCATCAGCGTCAGAAACCACAGCCAGCTGATTTTCATTGTAGACCAATCCAGACGCAGATCCAAATCCTGCGATGTGTAAAAACAATTCCAACACAAATTTATTCATAAACCCAAATTTTAATATCTTCTATAAAATTATTACTTTTAATTGGAAGCTATTGCCCATTTAACGAAATAAAA
>JAGHSS010000297.1 GCA_018065745.1 Candidatus Neoflavobacterium equi
TACTATGGTACAATTATAGTGCCATTTTATGTAAATATTTTTAGTATTTAAAACTTTAACAAACTGTCATCCACCTGGTTGGGTAGTGTAACTTTTAATAGAGGTTGTACTTCCATAGCGCGTTTAATCGCAAAGATGGCACCCTCATTTCTTGCCCAGGATCTTCTTGAAATACCGTTGTTGACATCCCAGAAAAGCATAGACTGCAATCTTTTTTCTGCTACATCTGTACCGTCCAATAGCATTCCAAAACCACCATTTATAACTTCACCCCATCCAACTCCACCTCCGTTGTGGATGGAAACCCAGGTTGCTCCTCTAAAGCTGTCTCCAATAACGTTGTGAATGGCCATATCTGCCGTGAATTTTGATCCATCATAAATATTAGATGTTTCTCTAAATGGAGAGTCTGTTCCAGAGACGTCGTGGTGATCTCTACCCAGCACAACGGGTCCAATCAATCCTTGAGCTATGGCAGTATTAAAGGCAGAGGCAATTTTTGTCCTTCCTTCTGCATCAGCATACAAAATCCTAGCTTGTGAACCCACCACTAATTTATTTTCTTGGGCTCCCTTTATCCATTGGATATTGTCAGCCATTTGTTGTTGTATTTCTTGAGGTGATTCTTTTTGAATCTCTTCCAACACACGGCATGCAATCTGGTCTGTAATTTCAAGATCAGCTGGTAAACCAGAGGCACAAACCCATCTGAAAGGACCAAATCCATAGTCAAAACACATAGGACCCATAATGTCTTGGACATAAGAAGGGTATTTGAAGTCTATACCATTTTCAGCCATAACAGCAGCTCCAGCTCTTGAAGCTTCCAAGAGGAAAGCATTGCCATAATCAAAAAAGTATGTTCCTTTAGCCGTGTGTTTATTAATTGCTTCAGCGTGTCTAACCAGTGTTTTCTGCACTTGAATTTTAAATTCATTTGGATTGTTAGCCATCATTTCATTCGCTTCTTCAAAAGTCATTCCAACAGGATAATATCCACCAGCCCATGGATTGTGAAGCGAAGTTTGATCAGAACCCAAATCAATGGTAATGTTTGATTTGTCAAATTGTTCCCAAACGTCCACAATATTTCCAAGGTAGGCTATAGAAATCACCTCTTTTTCTTGAGTAGCTTTTTGAACGCGTTTCACCAATTCATCCAGGTTAGAGATAACCTCGTGAACCCAACCTTGTTCCAATCTAATTTTCGTGATTTTTGGATTTACTTCTGCACATACTGTAACACAGCCTGCAATAGTACCTGCTTTTGGTTGCGCACCGCTCATTCCACCAAGTCCTGATGTCACGAAAAGACCGCCTTGTGGCGCTTTTTTTATTTTTCTAAAACCGTTCAGAACGGTAATTGTGGTTCCATGGACAATCCCTTGAGGACCGATGTACATATAAGAACCTGCTGTCATTTGACCGTATTGGGTAACACCTAACGCATTGAATTTCTCCCAATCATCAGGCTTTGAATAGTTGGGAATCATCATACCATTAGTAACCACGACACGTGGTGCTTCAGGATGAGAAGGGAACAATCCCATTGGATGTCCAGAGTACATTGTTAGCGTTTGTTCATCAGTCATCTCTGCCAAATATTTCATGGTTAATAAGTACTGTGCCCAATTGCTAAAAACCCCACCATTACCACCATAGGTAATCAATTCATGGGGGTGTTGTGCCACTGCATAATCCAAATTGTTTTGAATCATCATCATGATCGCTTTTGCTTGAATGGATTTTCCAGGATATTCTTCAATTCCTCGGGCATACATTCTATAGGTCGGTCTGAATCTGTACATATAGATGCGTCCATATGTTTCCAACTCAAACTTGAACTCAGGCAATAGCACCGCGTGGTGTTTGCTGTCAAAATATCTCAATGCATTTTTTAGTGCCAATTTTTTCTCGTCATCGCTCAAGATGTCCTTGCGTTTTGGCGCGTGGTTCAATGTCTCATCATAAGTAGGAGTAGGAGGCAATTGATCCGGAATACCTTGAAGTATACTTTCTTTAAATGTCATAATTTTTTGTGTGGTTATGTTTGTTATTTTGTTTATTTGCTTTTTGTCTGCATCAGTCCTGTTTTGTTATTAAATCCATAAGGACAATGTCTGCAGCCAGATTTGCAGCAGTAGCCTCTTTTGAGGTGATACGCTTCAGTAAAACATCTGTATCCTTCTGGTGTAAGATAATAATCTTCACCCTTGATTGGTTTATAGTCTTTAAAAGAATCATTCATAATATAACAAATTTAGAAACTTAATTCATATGATTCCAATTGTTGCAAAATATTTGATACCAAAAGGGTTTAGTGGATTGACCATTTACCCGTTTGTTTTTGTCAATAAAAAAGGGTTGCTAAATAATAAGGTATTAATCAATCACGAGCACATTCATATCAAACAGCAATTAGAGTTGTTGATTCTTCCTTTTTTTATATGGTATGGATTGGAATATATATACCGATTGATACAATATCGCAATGCAAAAAAAGCGTATCGGAATATCAGTTTTGAGCGTGAAGCCTATGCCAATGAACGCAATTTTAATTACGTTAAAACGCGCAAAATCTTTATGTTTTTAAAATACACATAATAAAAAAGCGATCCATTTTGGATCGCTTTTTTTGTTAGTATATCACTTTTAGATTTTCAATTTTGCCGTTTTCAAGTCTTACATTAATAATGTATGTACGCTTGATTTTGTCAAGATTTGGAATAGAAAATGATTTTTCATTAATCACATCAGCTTTGAAAAGTAAGCGTCCGTTAATGTCAAATACTTCCAATCCACTCATGTTTTGATTGTCGCTGTGAATGGTTACCCCATCTTTTGTAGTAGCAAATACCTTGTTAGGCTCTTGTACTTTTGTGTCCGGTTTTCTAAAGCGCAATTCAAATCGATCTCTGTGATCTCCTTCTGTGGAATTGAAAACATAGTCTCCTGTTTTTAAATTGTGAGCTATATTTAGTTTTTTATCCATCAAATAGATTTCAGTATCATTCATCCATTCTTTAGTTTTACCAACTGAGATTGTGTTTTTACCAGCAGTTTCAACTGTAAATCCTAAAGGAATAACATCTGAAGAATCAAATGTAGGTTTGGTTTGAATAGCCAAATCATAACCTGGAATCATAGTGTACAATTGGTTTTTCTTTAATTTGAATATTTTAGAATCATATCCATAATCAAAACCATCTGTTGTAAATGCTGCATAACCAATTAATGCTTGAGCTAGTGTTGCTTTGTCATTTTTCAGGTTTAACCACACTTGTTCAATTTTGTCTTTCGCATTTCCACCTTGTTCTTTATAGAATACCGAGTTTTCATTTTTAACACGCATGTTGTTGTCAAAGGTCAACAACGAATTATTGGTAGTCGCATTTACAAAGAAACCTTGTCCTGAGGCAATATATTGATACGTTGTAATTTTATCCTCTGTATCATTATGTACAGTTCCAGCAATATTCATCATGATATAATCGTCTGATGTATAGTTCATACCATATTGGTTGTAATATGGACTTTCGTTATCGCTGCTTATCCCTGAAAAATTACCCCACAAAATAACGGTTCCATCTGTCTTGTTTGCATTTCTAGCATCCAATATCAATCTGGAAGCATCAATTGCTGATGCATAAGGATTACCTACAAGATTAATCTGATGGAAATCTTCATTTATTGTTGCAGCATTTGTACTTATGTACAATGGAACCTGTAACAATCCATTAAATGGTGTTCCTACAAAATTTGCAGTAAATGTTTGTCTTGGCAAACCACTTTCTTCCATATTGAAATTTGTTGGTACTCCAACAATATATCCAGAGCCACTTTTCATTAATGTATTTCCAGTTTCTGGTTGGAAATGTCCAGTTATAGAGTACACATTAGGATTGTATGAATAAATATAATTTGTCAATGGGTTCAATTGACCAATTTTAAAATTAGAATTATTTGTCAATGGGCTAGACCAATAGTTTAATCCCAATCTAAACATTGGAGGAGTTGTTTTAATAATTTTTACAATTCCACTGTTAGCATCGTTTTCGTTTTGTACCAAACTTGCTTTGTCTTCAATTGTTGCTTGACCGTTTGAGTCTACATTAATCCAGTTTTTTATAATAAGGTTGTTTGTAGGTTTAACAGTTAATTTTCCTGTTGATTTTACGGTAACGTTTTTACCAAAAGCTTCATAATTAGATCCACTTACTTGAACTTCACTTGGAATGATGACACAGTTATCAAGAGTAGGTTTTCCATAAGGCAACCAATTGGCATCACTGTTCCAGTTTAAATTTGTCCCGTTCCAGATTTTTGTCTTGTTAGTAACATCAATATTTTTAGTTGCAATACAACCGTTAGTTAATCTAGCTGTTGCAGTAAACTGGAATGTTTCATATTGCAATTGAGAGTAGGTTGGTTTCACATATAATGTTGTAGTTCTGTTACCTTCCACATATCTTATGGTTGCGGCAGAATCAATATACGCATTTACATTTGTTGTATTCAACCATTCAAAACTTGTTAAAAGAGGCTTGATTCCCCATACTTTAACGTCATCAATAGCTACCCCATCAGTATATGCACCGTTGTAAAGAACTCTGAATCTTAAATTCGTCTGTCCAACATAGTTGGAAACATCATAGGTCAGCGTTTTGAATCTTGTTCCAATTCCCACATCGCTACTAAAGCGTTCTAGTGTAGTCCATGTTGTGTTGTTTGTTGAAACTTGAATGTCTACAAATTCTACATTAGGATTTACAAGATCTTCCTTATATCTAGAAAAATATAATTTCAAGCTAAGTTGTAATGTGCTGAAATTTGTAGAGTTTAATTGTGGTGTTCTTACATAGTGATTAAACGGTATGTATTCATGTGTGAAATCAGAATTACACAATATGAATTTATTACCAGCTTGTCCAGAAGATATCGCCGGAAACCATACCGTATAGTCTGGTACGTATGGACTTGTTCTTATTTGGAATTTATTTTTGTTACTAAATGCCGTAGTTACATTTTCAGCATAACCTGTTTCAAAATTCCCAATTCCATTTTCAAATTCTTCATTGATTAAGTAGACGGTTTCTGTATCTCCACTTGCTGTCAGCATGATGCTGTCATTTTCACCACATACAACTGGGTTTTCTGGATAGAATGAAATATTAGCCAGTGGACTAATTTTAGCAATTACTGCTTTTCTTTCTTTACTTTCACAGCTTCCATTTCCACTAGTCACCCAATAAGTTCTCGTTGCATTTAAAGAAGGTGTTGTCCAGGTGTTTGAACTTGAAGTGTGCAAAGGTGCACCTCCAGTTTCATTGGCATACCATGAATATACTGTAGTTCCTGCGTTACCAGTAGCTGCTAGAACTACGGGACCTTCACCACAAGTTTCACCATTGGTAACACTGTTGATTTTTGTAGCACATTTTGCGATTACAGTAAATAAATAATCTTCAGTTTCACCATTGATACTATTGGTACATGCATTTACAGTACCTGTACTCGTTGACATTCTCAATCTCAGGCGGTATTGTCCAGGTGCAGTTGTTGTTGGGACAATAAAACCAAATGTTGTAGATATGATACTTGTGCCACCAGAAGTATATACGCGTTCATTAGTGTCAAATGTTCCGTTTTTATTCCAATCAACCCAAGCTTGTACTTTTGCTAGTGCATTGTTTTGAATGGATATATTAATACCTTCTCCAATTTCTTGGATAGGGAATTGTGCTAGACCAGTAAAATCTTGATACCCTCTAGGATTAGTAGAATAGGAAGATGAATTAGTAGTTTCATTGATAATACCAATAAAACTCACTTTTGTGAAATAAAAATCATCCGCAATATTGTTTGACATATTTGGCGTACAATAAGTAGGCGTTGTATTGTTGATGTTGTTTTTTAGGGGATTTAATTTATTGTATAAAGGTCCTCCAAGACAGAAACTATTGTAGGCATATACAAATACATAGTAGGTTGTATTTGCGGTAATACCAGAATTGACTGTAAAGTTTGTATTTGAATCATTGTCAATTACAACTTGTCCGCCAGGGAACGTATATCCGATAGCATAATTTGTACCGTTAACTAATGTTGGTGCAGTGTTTGTTTTACTTAAGACTACAAGATAATTATCAGTAGCCATTGTTCCTTCATAAAATATTCCACTAACTGTAGTTGCGTTAGCAGAAAGTATCAGCGTGTTTGGTTGTACAACTGGAGCAACACAAGGTGCAGCTTGGTTTACATTCACGATGTAATCTTCACTTTGGCCAAAGGCTGCAGTTGTGATACAAGGATTGAATGTATTCACGCTTCTTGAAATGATTCTCATTTTTGTCAAACCTGTCAATGCAGTAAACGGAACAGAAATATTTGTTGTAGTCACTAATGCATCAATTCCAGATGAATTGGTAATTCCTGAGCTGAACGTATATGTTTCACCTGCATCTCCAAAAACACCATTTTGATTCCAATCAAAATAAGCAATGAAGTATTGGGTGTTATTACCGTTTGTATTCGCTTTCACGGTAAGTGTATTTGTTGTAGCTCCTTGAGTAACATTTACAACATTACAAAAATTCTCTGTTGCACTACTTGTAGTAAGTTGAGAAGATGTATTCAACAAATCATTAATTTGAACAGAAGTGATAGGTCTTACACCTGAAGTAAAGGTTGGTGCACAATAGTCCATAATCACTTTAGTGTAGGTAATTCTAATTAATCCATTAGCACCATAACCACCTCTAAGTCTGTTGGCGTTATATCTAAAAGACCCACTACCACCACCACCGTAGTTTAGTCCTGGAAGTCCAGCAAAATTGTCAACACCATTAAATCCAGGTGCTCCATTCCCCCCAAAGTCAAATGATCCAACACCTGGGGTTTCAGCCAATGCATTTCCTCCATTTCCACTAGGACCTGCAGCTCCACCACCAGCACCACCAACTCCGTTGGTAATGTTTTGAACACCGTTCACAAGAAATTGAATCATGGATCCATTACCTCCGTTACCTCCAGAAAAAGTGATGTCTCCAACGCTGTTGATTGCATAACCGCCTTTTCCTCCAATAGATCCAACAGATCCACCGTGGTTTCCTCCTTTTCCTCCATCAGCTTTCACAATGCTGTTTCCAAAAATGGAAGCACCACCATCGCCTCCAGTGGCATTAAATTCTCCAACAATTCCTCCTTTTCCAATAATATAGTCAAAGGAGCTTCCGGGTTCAACGGTAAATGTGCTACTTGCATAAGCACCACCACCACCTCCAGCGGCATTACCGGTACTATTTCGTGATCCTCCAGAACCACCTGCTCCCCAAGCTTCCACTTTGATAGAGGTTACTCCACAGGGAACGGTAAAAATCCCGTCGTTTTCAAGAATAATTGTTTGTGTTTGAGCGAAGAGTTGGAAGTTTATAAAAAGTAAAAAGAGCAATGAGAGTGCGTAATTTTTCTTAAAACTTCCTAATTTAGAAGTGCATATCCCAAGATGTGCACATCCAAAATCAAATGAAAAGTAGTTTTTCACCATGGTTAGAATTTTTAGATTAGTAATAGGGCTAACTTAGAACGTTGTAGTTTTTTTATAATTGTATAGAATAGTATTAAAT
>JAGHSS010000019.1 GCA_018065745.1 Candidatus Neoflavobacterium equi
TTAATAAAATGTGCAAAATTGTGAATCAGATTTTTTTAGCACTCGTTATATCTTTTTTGTTGCCATATTAAAGCAGTTTTTTTGAAATGCATTTTGCCCATAAGGAACTGAACACAAAGTTTTAAATTGTACCTATATCTTTGTTGTCCAGTTTACTAATTGGAATGCTGAAAATAAAAACCAGTCCTTACTAAAACCTATTTATGAAATATTTACTGTCCTTAATTGTCGCTTTGTTGCTGATTTCTTTTAGCTCATGCAGAGATGATTTTAACTTTGAACCGAGTGACGGGAAATTGGAATTCTCAAAAGACACGGTATATTTTGATACGGTGTTTTCCAACATCGGCTCTAGTACCTATCAATTAAAAGTTTACAACAGATCAGACAAGGACATTTCCATCCCATCCATTAAATTCAAGGAGGGAGACGCATCAAAATACCGCATGATGGTGGACGGGATGAGTGGAAAATCTTTTCAAAATGTGGAATTGTTGGCTAAGGACAGCATGTTCATTTTCATTGAAACTACCATCGATTACAACGAATACAGCAGCCCAACGGCTGACTTCCTATACACAGATCAATTGCTTTTTGACAACGGTGCCAACCAACAAGAGGTGGAATTGGTAACCTTGGTCAAAGATGCCTACTTCCTGTACCCGCAGCGCTATGCAGACGGTTCTTATGAGCACATCTTACTTGGTGATGATGCCATTTATGGCTTTTTACTGGATGAACAAGACCCAGTAAACGGCAATGAACTGGTGTGGAACGCCAATAAACCCTATGTCATTTATGGCTATGCAACCATCCCAAACAACAAAACGTTGACCATACAGGCTGGTGCTGAAGTGCACTTCCACGACGCCTCAGGAATATTGACTCCGTTTGGTTCAAGAATTGAAGCAGCTGGAACTCTGGAACACCCAATTGTCATTCAAGGAGACCGCTTGGAGCCTGCTTTTGAAGACGTTTCTGGACAGTGGGGAACCATTTGGATGACGCAGGGAAGCAGTGGTAGCTTTAAAAATGTGACCATTAAAAATGGGACCATTGGACTTTTAATTGAAAAAAACGAAGATACCATCACCTTTGACAATGTGCAATTGTACAACCATACGCAATATGGTATACTGGCAAGAACAGCAACTTTGGAAGGACACAATATGGTCATCAACAACTGTGGTGCAGCAGGTTTTGCAGGCAGCTTGGGAGGTAATTACCGTTTTGACCACTGTACCTTTGCCAATTATTGGAGCCAGGGTTCTAAAGTTCCGGTATATTTAGACAATGGCGATGGTACTGCAGTATACGCTTTGGAGCGCGCTTTGTTCACCAACTGCATTTTGTATGGAACAGGACAATACAGCTTGAACCTTGTAAAAGAAGGCACTGGCAATTTCAACTACCAGTTTGAAAACAGCTTTATCAAATTTTCTGACAGCGGACAATACAACAACAACAACTTATACCCTATTGCAAATACAGCTAATTACACCAATTGTGTCATTACAAAATCAAGCAGCAAGAGTCCGCAATTCAGAGCGCCAAGAGCCAATGACTTGCGTATAAATGAAAAATCTGCAGCCTTGGGATTGGGAGGAAATAGCAGCTGGACGCCACTTGATATTTTGGGAGAAAACCGCCCAACAACGGGAGCTGATGCAGGGGCTTACAACCACGTTATATTTGAATAATAAATAATTGTAGGTTTGGAGTAAAATAGTATTTTTGTATTTCAAACAACAACAACACAAACAACACAACAACAATGATTCATTTTTTTATGAACCCATCTGCAGTATATTATGCTGTGGAAACCAATGAAGCATTAACTACTGATGCCATCAACCGCCTGAATTGGCTTTTTGGCAACGCTTCAAAAATTGAACAGAACAACCTTCCTGAAACTTTTGTGGGGCCAAGAGCAGCCATGGTAACTCCTTGGAGTACCAACGCTGTGGAGATTACACAAAACATGGGAATTGAAGGCATTGTGAGAATCGAGGAATTCAAACAGGTCACATCAGATTTTACAGCTTTTGACCCGATGATCTCTCAGAGATACGACGGACTGAGTCAAGAGATGTTTCAAATTGCCATTTCTGTTGAACCGATTCTGGAAATTGAAGACATTGCAGGTTACAACACCCAAGAGGGCTTGTCACTAAACGCGGAAGAAGTCGCTTATTTAGAGCAACTTTCTGAAAAAATCGGGAGAAAATTAACTGATTCAGAGGTTTTTGCCTTTTCACAAGCGAACTCTGAACACTGCCGACACAAAATCTTCAACGGTACCTTCATCATCGATGGTGAGGAACAACCTACTTCCCTATTCAAACTTATCAAGAAAACATCTGAAACACATCCTAACGATATTGTTTCTGCATATAAGGACAACGTGGCTTTTGTAAAAGGACCACGCGTTACACAATTCGCTCCGCTTTCTGGAGACAAACCGGATTACTATGCTGAAAAGGAATTTGATTCTGTGATTTCGCTTAAAGCAGAAACGCACAACTTCCCAACTACAGTGGAGCCTTTTTCTGGAGCCGCTACTGGTTCTGGAGGGGAAATCAGAGACCGTTTGGCTGGAGGTCAGGGATCACTTCCACTGGCTGGAACAGCAATTTACATGACGTCTTATTCCAGATTGGAAGAAAATCGTCCTTGGGAACAAGCAATGGACGCTAGAGATTGGTTGTACCAAACACCAATGGACATCTTGATCAAAGCTTCTAATGGTGCATCTGACTTTGGAAACAAATTTGGACAGCCGCTAATTACAGGATCAGTCTTGACTTTTGAACACAATGAGGCAACAGACGCTATGGCTGCTGGGGCGCGCAAACTTGGGTTTGACAAGGTGATCATGCAAGCTGGAGGTATTGGTTATGGGAAACTGGACCAAGCCTTGAAACACACGCCTCAAACTGGGGATCAAATTGTGATTCTTGGTGGAGACAACTACCGCATTGGTATGGGTGGTGCTGCGGTATCATCTGCAGATACAGGAGCCTTTGGATCAGGTATTGAATTAAATGCCATCCAACGTTCCAATCCAGAGATGCAAAAAAGAGCTGCTAACGCTGTGCGTGCCATGGTGGAGTCAGACAACAACCCAATTGTGTCCATCCACGACCACGGTGCAGGTGGTCACTTAAACTGTCTGTCAGAATTGGTGGAAGACACGGGAGGATTAATTGACTTGGATGCACTTCCTGTGGGAGATCCAACACTTTCTGCCAAAGAAATTATTGGAAATGAATCTCAAGAACGCATGGGATTGGTCATTGCTGAAAAGGATGTGGAAACGCTAAAACGCGTGGCAGACAGAGAACGCTCTCCAATGTATACTGTTGGTGAAGTTACTGGAGACCACCGCTTTACTTTTGAATCAAAAACAACGGGCGCCAAACCAATGGATTATGCCCTGGAAGACTTTTTTGGATCTTCTCCAAAAACTGTATTAACAGACAAAACCATCAACCGCCAGTATAAAGAACTGGATTATGATGCAAAAGATATCCCTGCATATTTAAATCAAGTATTGCAAATGGAAGCTGTGGCTTCTAAAGATTGGTTGACCAACAAGGTGGACCGCTGTGTGGGTGGACGTGTTGCCAAACAACAATGTGTTGGACCATTGCAGTTGCCTTTGAACAATGTTGGGGTTATGGCCTTGGACTACAAAGGTAAGGAAGGAATTGCTACAACGGTGGGCCACTCCCCTGTTGCTGCTTTAATTGACCCAGCTGCTGCCAGTAGAACTGCCATTGCAGAAGCATTGTCTAACCTTGTTTTTGCACCGATAAAAAACAATTTACAGGGGGTTTCTCTTTCTGCAAACTGGATGTGGGCATGTAACAATGAAGGAGAAGATGCACGTTTGTACCAAGCGGTAAAAGCCTGTTCTGAGTTTGCAATCTCCCTTGGAATCAACATCCCAACGGGTAAGGATTCCCTTTCCATGAAACAAAAATATAAGGATGAAGCTGTAATAGCTCCAGGAACGGTAATCATTTCTGCAGCTGGAAACTGTGACGATATCACGAAGGTGGTAGAGCCGGTTTTACAAAAAAATGCAGGATCCATATACTATATCAACCTGTCTCAAGACACCTTTAAATTGGGTGGATCTTCTTTTGCTCAGGTATTGAACAAAATTGGAACTGAAGTGCCAAACATCACAGATGCGGCTTACTTCAAATTGGCGTTCAACGCCATCCAAAACTTGATTAAAGACAATCAAATTGCCGCTGGACATGATGTGGGATCTGGTGGTTTAATCACTACTTTGTTGGAAATGTGTTTTGCTGATGTTGCCTTGGGAGCACATTACAACCTGGATGCATTAAGTGAATCTGACACGGTGAAAGCGTTGTTCAATGAAAATATCGCTGTGGTATTACAAGCTGTTGAGGACAGTGCTTTTGAAACTGCTGCGACTGCTGCAGGATTAAAATTCGCAAAAATTGGACAGCCTACTGCAGACGGAAAAATCACGCTTGAAAACGCGACAGATGCGTTCTTGTTTGACGTGGCACAATTGAGAGATACTTGGTTTAAAACGTCGTTCTTGTTAGATGCCAAACAATCTAAAAACGGCATGGCGCAAGCGCGTTATGACAACTATAAAAATCAACCATTAGCCTTTGAATTCCCTGCGCATTTTACAGGAATCAAGCCCGTAGTTCCAACGCAAAATAGACCAAAAGCGGCCATCATCCGCGAAAAGGGTTCCAACTCAGAACGCGAAATGGCGAATGCTATGTTCTTGGCTGGTTTTGATGTTAAAGACGTACACATGACTGATTTAATTTCTGGTAGAGAAACACTGGAAGACATCCAATTTATTGGAGCTGTGGGTGGATTCTCAAACTCTGATGTTTTGGGGTCTGCAAAAGGATGGGCTGGTGCCTTCTTATACAATGAGAAAGCTAAACTTGCCTTGGAGAATTTCTACAAAAGACCTGATACGCTTTCTGTGGGTATCTGTAATGGATGTCAATTGTTGATGGAGTTGGAATTGATTCACCCTGACCATGAAGTACATGGTAAAATGGGACACAATACCTCTCAAAAACACGAATCAAACTTTGTGGCTGTCAAAGTTCAGGAAAACAACTCTGTCATGTTGTCTTCTTTGGCTGGAAGCACTTTGGGTGTATGGATTTCTCATGGGGAGGGTAAATTCAATTTGCCAGAACCGGAATCTGCATATCATATTGTGGGTAAATATGCTTATGATGCATATCCTGCAAATCCAAACGGTTCTGACTACAACACGGCTATGTTGTGTGATGCAACTGGAAGACATTTGGTAACCATGCCACATATTGAACGTTCTACATTCCAATGGAACTGGGCAAATTATCCTGCTGGAAGACAGGATGAAGTGAGTCCTTGGTTGGAAGCATTTGTCAACGCTCGCGTTTGGATTGAAAATCAGAAATAATAAAATTTATCCTATAAAAAACCGCCTTTTTAAGGCGGTTTTTTGTTTTATAGGCTATTTATTGAGTTTGTACTCTTTTAGAATTCCTTTGAATTTTGGATTTTTTATGTAACGTTTGAACTCGTGTGATTTCATTCCAGAAAAATCTGTCTTTTCCAAAAAGTCATATTGTATGTTTAACTCCTTATACAGATCATCGTTATAACCCAAATTGGTTGGTGTCAATTTCTTGGATAAAAAACCAACCACCTTTTTCAACATATTATCTGTGTTATTAATCGTGATGTGCATCTTTTTCAACTGAGGAGAAAAACGCATAAACGCCATGGAATCTTTGACTGCCGTCTGTTCTTGAAAGTCTATTTTCCCCACTGCAGGTGCCAACATAATAGCCGTTATGCGGTTGCCATTTTCCTTTAAAGGTGCTGTCGCATTTAAATCAATGTCATGTGCCTCTTTGGTTTCTTCAACAAAAGACTCTTTGAACGGAGGAGATTTTAACGCACTCAAAACCACTGACGCTCCACGGCTGTGTGAAATGATGTAAATATCTTTACCCTGAATGGTATTCAAAATTCCACGCAAACCAAGATCTCCAGCTGTTTGACTGAAAGATGCCGCGGGGAACCAATTTTTCATGCCACCAAAAAGGGAATTGCTATACAAACCGTCCCAATAAAATTTAATCATTTCATCTGTACTGCTGTTGGCATTCAATTGTGCTATTATTTGATCATAGATGACCGTGGTTTCTGCATAGGGCGCATTGAAACCGTGAATCATGATGAACACACGCTTTTTGGGAGAAACCTGAGATGAAACGCGTTTGAGATTGGCTTTTTGAAACTCCTGAAGTTGTTGTTCAATCCCCAATTCTATGCTGCGCTTCTTTAAGGAATATTCATTTTTTTTTGAATTCTTTGGTGGACCCCCATAGGAAGTCTTCCATTGGTCAGGATAAAAAGAGCCGTTTTGATCCACAAAAGCATTGATAATATTAGGCTTTACAGTATTGTTGGGCTGTTGACTGGCAGGAACATTGTGAGATATGGAACAGGAAATTAAAACCAAACATAGGCTAAAATTTAAGAATATTTTTTTCATAAAAAGAGTGAATATGTTAATGCTTTATTATAACTTCAAGGAAGGGAAAATGTTATATTTAAATGCTTGAATATTTGCTTGTCACTTTAAATAAATCAATTTATCTCAAGCTTAACCTATGCTACCAAGCTTATGAAATTAGAAAATATATTTGAACTGTTTTATCAAGGTGCTTTTGAAAAGTGTTTGACTCATCTGGATTTGTTTTTGTTGATCAACGGGGATGATATTGATGCCCTGCTTTTAAAAGCCTGCTGTATGACACAGATTTTATACAGCCACGACCTCTATGATACTAAGGATTTCAAACGCACGGACTTTGCTGAAATAGAACCCATCTACCACTATATCCTCTCCTTGGATCCTTTACAACCAGATGCCTTGGTGGGATTACTGGATATATGGAACTATGAATTTGAGGAATCAGATTTTGATGAAACCATGAGTTACATCAACGCGCTTAAAAAATCTGAGTTATACCTGAATATGACTTCAAGATTTGAAACAGATCTCAATTTAAAGCACAAGAAATTTGACGAGGTACTGAGGTTGTTGGAAGAGCGAATTGCATACAACAATGAAACTTTTGCCAACAACAGAAGCATGAGAGAAGTATTTAATTCTCAGGCAACACTCATCCAATATGACGTGCTTTTTCACGATTTAAACAACTGGGATGCAGCACACGCAATTCTCAAAAAAGAGATACAATTCTTGGTTTTTGACAGTGGTCTTCCATTTGTTGCCATGGCCAAAACAGCCTTAAACCTCAAAGAATATGAACTACTGGACACACTCCTTCAAAAACTAATTCCACATTTTAATGAGGATGAAGAAACTGATGAGGAGGTTTTGAAATTATATGATGAATTGTTGAACAGAATTCCAGCAGCAGAACAATCTCCAATATTGGTAGACTTTATACTTTTGGTTCAGAAAAACAACGCGGAATTATTAGATTTTGACCTTACTGATTTATTGGCTGAAGCCATGAAGTACATCAAATTGTTTCCAGAGCGATTTGAGCCTTACCACTATGCCGGATCTGTATTGTTTGATCACGACAATTTTGAAGCAGCACATGCCTACCTAAAAAAAGCGGTGGAGATCAAAGGATTTGCAGAAACAGTTTACCGCTATATTATTTGTCATTACAATCTTTACAAAACCTACCCAGACATTGAAGAGTGGCCACAAGATGAACCGCTTCAATATTTCAATATGGGCGCTCTTTTTTCAGAATATGAAATGAATCTTGAAGAAAATGAACTGATTTCTGAGTCTATTGCACTAAATACTCAATTTTTCCAACAAGCATTTGAAGGATTTACAGCCTATTTTGAAGACAATGCCTACCTGAGTTCCTATTATTATAACGAACAACTTTGGGCCATGTGTGCCAACAATTATGCAGTTTGTCTCTTGGATAAGGAATCCTATCACGAAGCTTTAAATGTATGTAAAATCGGACTGGAAATCTCTACCTATTGGGAATTACACATTACTGCAGCTACCATATACAACAAACTGAACAACTTTGAAAAGGAGATATTTCACTTGGACGAAGCTTTGAGCATGAACATCAAAGACGCTTTTAAAGCCAAATACATTGTATTGGAGTTATTGAAAACACTGGCACAAATAAATCTAAACAACTTTGTGGAAGCCAAACAATCTTATGCCGTAATCAAACGTTTTTTTGACCGATACATCAGCAGTGATGAAGCGATAGATTTGGATGAGGAATCTCTGGAGTTGGTTCAGGAAGCAAAAGAATATATGGCTGAAATAGAAATGAAAATAGCAACTCAAGAAAGTTTGAATTAAAATCGATGATCGGAATTTAAGCATTAGTAAGAATAC
>JAGHSS010000011.1 GCA_018065745.1 Candidatus Neoflavobacterium equi
GTTTACGTTAGAATTCCCCAATTCTCATATTTGATATATTTTCTGTGTGTAAAAACCGCTCTATCCTAGGAGCGGTTTTTTTTTGTATTTTTGACAAACTCAAAAGAATCATAAATTTAATTAATAGTTATGAAAGCATTTGTATTTCCTGGGCAAGGCGCTCAGTTTACTGGAATGGGAAAAGATTTGTATGAATCTTCAGCAGTTGCAAAAGAATTATTTGACAAAGCGAATGAAATCCTTGGATTTTCAATTACAGATATCATGTTTGAAGGGTCGGCAGAAGAATTAAAAGAAACAAAGGTGACACAGCCTGCGGTTTTTTTACACTCTGTGATCTCTGCAAAAGTTATGGAAGATTTTGCCCCAGAAATGGTTGCAGGACATTCCTTGGGAGAATTTTCAGCCTTGGTTGCCAATGGTGTATTGTCTTTTGAAGACGGTTTGAAATTGGTTTCTCAACGTGCTTTAGCCATGCAAAAAGCATGTGAGATTAAACCTTCTACAATGGCAGCGGTATTAAATCTTGCTGATGATGTGGTTGAGTCTATCTGTGCATCAATTGACGGTGTTGTTGTTGCTGCAAATTACAACTGTCCTGGACAATTGGTAATTTCTGGTGAATATGAGGCGGTTGAATTGGCTTGTGAAAAGATGAAAGAAGCTGGAGCAAAACGCGCCTTGATTTTACCTGTTGGTGGTGCATTTCACTCGCCAATGATGGAGCCTGCTCGTGAAGAATTAGCTGCTGCAATTGAAGCAACTACTTTCAACACGCCAATCTGCCCGGTGTATCAAAATGTAACAGCTACTGCTGTTATTGATCCATTGGAGATCAAAAAGAATTTAATTATTCAATTGACAGCTCCTGTACGTTGGACGCAGTCTGTACAACAAATGATTGCTGATGGAGCAACACATTTTACAGAACTAGGTCCTGGAAAAGTATTGGTTGGTTTGATCAATAAGATTAATAAAGAAGTTGAAGCTGTAAAACTATAGTTTCAATATTTTTGTTTCTGACATAAAAAAAGAGGCTGATTCATTTGAATCGGCCTCTTTTGGTATATAAATTTTTTAAAGTAAAAAAGTGTGCTGTTCGTCAGAATGCGTTAGGGGTTGAAGCGGCATCCTTTTGATGGCTTTAGCCTTCAAAAGATATAGCGGAAAACCCGACCCTTTAGGGTAACGCCAAAAAAAATATAACTTATACTTTCTTTATGCTGTCGTGGCTTTGTGTCTCATTACCGTCGTTGAATTTGACCATAAGATCTGTTCCAACCGCGGCGCCGCTACCGGCTGCAATGGCCAACTGACTTCTGTGACCGGCCAAGGTGCCCGCAACATAAATCCCAGGTGCAACCAAATGGTCTGTGTTTTTGAGCTGAATCCTGTTTTTTGAAGCAATTGACTTTTGATGTGGTTCCACATAGTGCATCAAGCCTTCAATATGAAACAAGTTGGTGTTTCCAACGGCAATGACCACATTCTTTGCATAATAGACCGTGTCGTTGTTGGAATGCACTTCAAAAAGTGCTGCTCCCATGCTGTTTATTGATGTAATCTTTTGATTTTCAATGAGCTCAATGTGTGGATATACGTCTTTGATTTGCTGGGTGGTGTAGGCTAAAATGTCTTTACCAAGGGTTCCAGCAGGTATTCCGTACGCATTGTTGAACAACGCATCTTGCAATGCAGAAGCGCGTTGATGGGCAATGATTCCAATCTTTTTGTCAGCCATAAAAGGTTTTTTATGAGCAGATCCCAAAATCAAACCACAGGAAATTCCCGCAACACTTCCTCCAATAATTAGACAGTCAAAAGTCATAATTATTTAGTTTTTTCGTCAATAACTTTTGACATTTTTAGAATCAACAAGATACAAACGGCACATAATGCAGCAATAATTCCAATAAGTGCTACTAAACTGTCTCCGTTAAACAAATTGGTGAAGTCCAAAAGGGTGATGTTAAATGCGATGATTACTAAGGCAATAACAATTAATATGGTAGTTAAAACTTTCATTTTTTATAAACTTTATCGGTAGGTGAATTTACGAATTTATCCCATTATATGAATAGGCCTTTAACATTCGCCGCAAATAATTTAACAGCGATGGCCAAAAGGATGACACCAAAGACTTTTCTGATAATTCCGATACCATTTTTACCCAGTGCTTTTTCAATTCTCGGAGAAATTTTCAAGACGCCATAAACGATTAAAATGTTCAGGATAATGGCAAAAATAATGTTGATGGTGTGGAATTCTGCCTTTAAAGATAAAAGGGTCGTCATGGATCCAGCTCCTGCAATCAAAGGGAATGCGATGGGAACGATGGACGCTGTTTCTGATTCTTCATCCTTGTATAAGGTAATTCCAAGGATCATTTCCAAGGCCAAGAAAAATAACACAAATGCTCCGGCAACGGCAAATGACTTCACGTCAATTCCAATAAGATTCAAAATTTCTTCTCCAACAAATAAAAAGGAAATCATGATGAAGCAGGCAACAATCGATGCTTTTTCTGATTCAATATGCCCCACTTTATTGCGCAAATTGACAATGATGGGAATACTTCCAATGATGTCAATTACAGCGAATAAAATCATTGTGGCGGTCATAATCTCTTTAAAATTGATTTCCATAATTTTGAGAATTTAATGGTTTCTAAATATGGTGCAAAAGTACACGTAACAACAGAATGAACCGTATAATTAATAGTTAAAATTTAACATAAAATGGTGCAGTTTGTATTTCGTTGAATGTTTCTTACCTTTGCACTTCAATTTTTTATATTATTATGTTTCAATTAGGTAAAACCATTGTATCTGAGGATATTCTGGAAAAAGAGTTTGTATGTAATTTAACGGCATGTAAGGGTGGATGTTGTGTTGACGGTGATGCAGGTGCGCCTTTGTCAAAAGAGGAAACTGCCATTTTGGAGGAGATCTATCCAACCATAAAACCTTTTCTTAGACCTGAAGGTATTGAAGTTATTGAAAAACAAGGTACTTGGTTGATTGGAACAGATGGTGATATGGAAACTCCGCTAATTAACAATGCTGATTGTGCATACGTTATTTTTGATGGAGATACTGCTTTATGTGGTATTGAACAAGCCTATAACGAAGGGTTGATTTCTTGGAAAAAGCCCGTTTCATGTCATTTATACCCAATTAGAATTCGCGAGTATTCAGATTTTTCTGCGGTTAATTACAACCGTTGGCATATTTGTAGTGATGCTTGTGTGTTGGGGAAAGAATTGAGTGTACCGGTATACAAATTTGTAAAAGAAGCTTTGGTTCGCAAATTTGGATTGGAATGGTATGAGGAATTGGAACAGGTTGCTAAAGAATTAGAAGCAAGTAAATCTTAATTTTTATCTTATAAATAGTACGTAAAAACAGTCTTAGGGCTGTTTTTTTCGTTTCTACATATTCGTGCATATTTTGTACCTTTGAGGAAAATAATATATAGCATCATGGCTAAAGAAAACAAAAAAGGAATTTATAAAGGAGTAATTGAACAAGATGAAAAAGGAAACTTTTTCTGTGGTGAATACTTATTAGATTACAAACAAACAAAAGAGAATTTTGCAATAGGAGATGAAATTTATATCAATTCCTACATCAATAATCCAAGTGACGCAAGTTATGAGGCATATCCTAAAAAAGCGAAATTGTTTTTCCCTTATAAAGAAATTGATCCAACAGTTACTTTTGAAGACTAATTAATTCATGAGTACATCCCATTTTATTGAACGCACCAAAGTTTCCCTTTCAGAATTGGTATTGCCTGCAGAGGTAGCGCTTCCCTTGGAAGCCTTTTTGCAAGAATATCAGTTTAAAGAGGAATTGTTGAAATACCAATTGGCCGTGAATAATAAGTTGCTGCTTTTTGGGGCAACAGGTTGTGGAAAAACAATGACGGCTAAAGCAATTGCAACACATTTCAACAAAAAGTTGATTGTGGTGAATTTGGCTGCCATCGTTTCATCTAAACTAGGGGAGACTACAAAGAATTTAGAGGAACTCTTTAAAGAAGTCCAATATGAGAGCGCGGTTTTGTTCCTTGATGAATTTGATTCTTTGGGGCAATTGCGCTCTTTTGACGCTAAAGACAACAGTGAAATGAAACGTGTGGTCAATGCGCTTTTGCAACTCATTGATTACTTTCCAACCAAATCCATATTGATTGCGGCTACCAACCAGGTGGATCTGATAGACCCAGCGTTGAGACGTCGTTTTGAAGTGCATTTGGAATACAGAAATCCCAATGAGGCAGAATTGGATGGTTTTTATGACCAACTGTTGGCCAAATATCCGTTGGAATACCAACAGCTGGAACGCAAATACCAATGCTCTTATGCAACTGCGGCCCAACATTGTTACACTGGGGTCAAGAAAAATATTATTCAACAAAAACTTAGAGAAAATGAAAATCTTACAATTTTTAAATAAATACTTTTTTATCGGACTTGTGGTTGCTTATCTGTTCAACCAATATGCAGTGCACGATATCGCAATAAAACAAAATGTATTGATCGTCTTGGTGATCTTGATGTTTTTAAATTTGATTATGAAATTCTTTTTTCTCTTTAAAGAAGACAAGAAGAAGGGAACCAAAACGGCTAAGAAATCCATATTGTTTATGTTGGTACTTTTTGTGTTTTTGGCCATCTATGCTTTTTGGAAATTTAATTATTTTAAAGCTTAATTCACTATGATGAAATGGGAACAACTGTTGTCTTTAAACAGACAAGGGGACACCACTAAGAGATTGAGAGTTGAACAAGATGATACCCGTCTGGGGTTTGATGTTGACAATGATCGTGTCGTTTTTTCTTCTGCATTTAGAAGCCTACAAGATAAAACACAGGTAATTCCACTTTCAAAAACTGATTTTGTGCACACGCGCTTGACACACAGTTTGGAAGTTTCTGTGGTTGGGCGTTCTTTGGGGCGCTTGATTGGAAAAGAAATAATAAAAAAACACCCGTACCTGGAAGAGGTATACGGTCACACCATGACTGATTTTGGTACTATTGTGGCGGCAGCTTCTCTGGCACATGACATTGGAAATCCACCTTTTGGACACTCTGGAGAAAAGGCCATTGGAGAGTACTTTAAAATTGGAAAGGGTTTAAAATACAAAGATCAATTGTCTGCTATTGAGTGGCAAGACTTAATTGATTTTGAAGGGAATGCAAACGGTTTTAGTGTACTTACTTCTTCCAGACCTGGAATTGAAGGAAGTGTGCGTTTGACTTATGCTACTCTTGGAGCTTTTATGAAGTACCCAAAAGAGAGTTTGCCCAAAAAGCCAACTAAAGAAATTCAAGATAAAAAGTTTGGTTACTTTCAAGGAGATAAACAAACGTTTTTAGACATCGCTACAGAGTTGGGATTGATTCCAAATGGCAGCGGTGATGAAATCAGATTTAAGAGACACCCACTGGCATTTGTTGTGGAAGCAGCAGATGATATTTGTTACACTATTATTGATTTTGAAGATGGAATCAACATGGGGTGGATCTCTGAAGATTTGGCTTTGGAGTACTTGATCAAATTGGTACAGCAAAACATTGATTCCAAAAAGTTTGCGACGCTGATTACCACAGAAGATCGTCTGTCTTACTTAAGAGCTCTTGCGATAAATTCCTTAATTCAGGATGCGGTTAAAATTTTCTTGGAAAATGAAACAGCCATTTTAAATGGGGAATTCACCCAAGCTTTGATGGAAAAAAGCAAGTACAAAGCACAATTGAATGACATACTTAAGGTGTGTTCTGATAAAATTTACAACAGTAAAGAAGTTATTGAAAAAGAATTGGTCGGTTATCAAGTGATCAATGATTTGTTGGATAAGTTTTGTACCGCGTTTAACAACAAAAGTACGGGTCAGGAAACCAGTTACGATCAATTGATTCTGCGCATGCTTCCTGAAAAATACAGCATTGAGAAATTGAATCTGTATGATCGGTTAATGCATATTTGTCATTTTGTATCCATGCTTTCAGACGGTAAAGCATTGGAATTATACAAAGTTCTTAACGGTAAATAAATTTTATTTGTTTTCTAAAAATATCAAGAAGCTCCTTAGGGAGCTTTTTTTTTATTCAAATATTTCATAATGAACTTGAATTAAATGCTATATTTGGATAC
>JAGHSS010000346.1 GCA_018065745.1 Candidatus Neoflavobacterium equi
ATTTAAAATTGTATTTTTACACTTCAAATTTTTTAAAGACAAATGGGTAAAATCATTGCTATTGCCAACCAAAAAGGAGGTGTTGGAAAAACGACAACCTCTGTAAATTTAGCTGCTGCTCTTGGAGTTTTAGAAAAAAAAGTACTGCTAATTGATGCCGATCCTCAAGCGAATGCCAGTTCTGGCCTTGGTCTTGACGTGGAAACTGTGGAGATTGGTACCTACCAAATCTTGGAACACAGTTATACCCCTGAAGAGGCAATCGTGAGCTGCAGTGCACCCAATGTATCAATCATACCGGCACATATTGACTTGGTAGCCATCGAGATTGAATTGGTGGATAAGGAAAATAGAGAATACATGCTGAAACAGGCGTTGAAAAACGTTAAAGAACAGTATGATTTCATCATCATTGACTGTGCGCCTTCATTGGGGCTACTGACGTTGAATGCTTTGACTGCTGCTGACAGTGTGGTGATTCCAATCCAATGTGAATATTTTGCTTTGGAAGGTTTGGGAAAATTGCTGAACACCATCAAAAGTGTCCAAAAAATTCACAACCCCGAATTGGATATCGAAGGGTTGCTTTTGACTATGTATGACTCGCGTCTGAGATTGTCAAATCAAGTGGTTGAAGAGGTGCAAAAACACTTTAACGACATGGTTTTTGAAACCATTATCCAACGAAATATCAAACTGAGTGAAGCGCCTAGTTTTGGTGAAAGTATCATCAACTATGACGCTACCAGTAAGGGAGCTGCTAATTATTTGAACTTAGCAGAGGAAATTATCAATAAGAATAAATAACAATTTTATAAGTTGTAATGAATAAAGCGATCAAAAAACAAGCGTTAGGACGAGGCTTATCTGCATTATTAAAGGATCCTGAAAACGACATCAAATCTGTTGAGGATAAAAATGCGGAACAAGTTGTTGGGAACATCATCGAACTGGAATTGGATTCCATTGAGATCAACCCGTTTCAACCCCGCACCAATTTTAACGAGGAATCATTACAAGAATTGGCTAACTCTATTCGCGAATTGGGGTTGATCCAACCCATCACGGTTAGAAAATTAGCTTTTAACAAATACCAATTGATTTCTGGAGAACGCAGATTGCGCGCTTCTAAAATTGTTGGACTTGCAACCATCCCAGCCTACATCAGATTGGCAAATGACAATGAGTCTCTGGTTATGGCGTTGGTTGAAAATATCCAAAGACACGATTTGGACCCTATTGAGGTGGCTTTATCCTACCAACGTTTGATGGATGAAATCAACTTGACTCAGGAGGAGGTTAGTGAACGTGTGGGGAAAAAACGCTCTACTGTTACCAACTACCTGCGTTTGTTGCGCCTGGATCCAATTATTCAAACGGGAATTCGCGACGGTTTTATTACCATGGGTCACGGACGTGCCATGATCGCGATTGAAGATTTGGATGCACAATCTGATATCTATCACGAGGTGGTGAGCAAAAACCTGTCTGTAAGGGACACGGAAGCTTTGGTTAAAAGTTATCACGAAAAGATGTTGGGCTTTGAAAAACCGGAAAAACCGACAAAACCAAACGCCTTTAACATCAAAGAAGATACTAAAAATAACATAAATAAGTTTTTTAGTACCAAGGTAGATATTAAATTAGCCAGCAATGGAAAAGGAAAAATGACCATCCCCTTCCATTCTGAAGAAGATTTTAATAGAATCCTGAATTTAATTAAGCTAAGTGAATAAATTTATAAAACACATGGCATTACTCCTAGTAGTGCTCAGTACAACTTCTATGGTTGCTCAAGAAAATGAGCAACCTCTTTTGATTGTACAGGACTCTGTTTCTGTAGACAATATCAATCCGCTTTCTCCTGCCAAAGCTGCATTTTATTCTGCGGTCTTGCCGGGTCTGGGTCAGGCATACAACAAAAGCTACTGGAAAATCCCTGTGGTTTATGCTGCCTTGGGAGTGGGAACTTATTTTATTGTGGACAACAATAAAAAGTATACCGACTTTAGAAACGAATACAAGAAACGCTTGAACGGTACGGCTGACTTGAACGATGCTTATTACGGCAGAATTACAGACGCCAAACTGATTGAAGCACAACGCTACCACCAACGCTACCGCGATTTGTCCATCCTGATCACTGTTGGGATTTACATCCTGAACATTGTGGATGCCAATGTGGATGCACACCTACTCCAATTCAACGTGAACGACAATTTGAGTTTCCATCCAAAATGGGAACAAAATCAAATGGACTACAAAGGAAATGTGGGGGTTACTCTAAACTATAAATTTTAAGCACAGCATGAAAATAGCACTTTTGGGATATGGCAAAATGGGCAAAGTAATTGAACGTATCGCTCAAGAACGCGGACATGAGATTGTTTTGAGAAAAGGAAGTTCAGACGCTTTTGACGGACTGGAATTGGCAGATGTTGCCATTGACTTTTCAATCCCTTCCAGCGCTGTTGGCAATATAACGGCTTGTTTTGAACGCGGCATACCGGTCATCTCTGGAACTACAGGATGGTTGGAACACTATGACGAGATGACGGCTTTGTGTCAAGAAAAAAACGGGGCTTTTATATATGGTTCCAACTTCAGCTTGGGTGTGAATATCTTTTTTGAACTGAATGCCTATTTAGCTAAAATGATGGCTAAATTATCACAATACAAGGTGGGAATGGAAGAAATTCACCACACACAAAAATTAGACGCTCCAAGTGGGACTGCCATTTCTTTGGCAGAGGGAATCATTGCGAATTCCCAATTGAAAAATTGGACCATGGACGAACCTGAGGCTGACGAAATTAAAATTGAAGCCAAGAGAATTGGTCAGGTTCCAGGGACGCATATTGTGACCTACAACTCTGAGGTGGACCAAATTGAAATTGCTCACGTTGCGCATTCTAGAGCAGGATTTGCTCTTGGAGCTGTTGTGGCTTCAGAATGGATTTTGGGCAAAAAAGGAGTCTTTTCTATGAAGGACGTCTTGGACATCAAATAAACTAACCAAACAAAATTATAACTATGACCTTACTACTGTGGTTCGTCTTTTTCTTGGCAATTCAAGTCATCCATTTTTTGGGAACTTGGAAACTATATGAAAAAGCTGGACGAAAAAAATGGGAAGCAGCTGTACCGGTGTACAATGCCGTTGTATGGATGAAAATTATTGACCGCCCAATCTGGTGGACTTTATTGCTGTTTGTACCAATTGTCAATTTGATTATGTTCCCAGTACTATGGGTGGAATCTGCTAAAGCATTTGGCAAAACGTCTACAACAGACGCTGTACTAGCTGTAGTTACTCTTGGGTGCTACAACTTCTATCTGAACTATTTGGCTCAAGATGTGGTGTACAGACCTGAAAAAAACAAAATTAAAGAAGAAAACACGGTGAGTTCCCTTTTGTTTGCTATTGTAGTAGCAACCATGGTGCATACGTATTTTATTCAACCGTATACCATTCCAACTTCGTCTTTAGAAAAATCACTTTTGATTGGTGACTTCTTATTTGTAAGTAAATTTCACTATGGCGCGAGAACACCAATGACTACTGTAGCTGCACCGATGGTGCACGACAGCTTACCCGTTATTGGAAGATCTTATACCAAATGGCCTCAATTGCCGTATTTCAGATTCCCTGGAATTACCAAAATCAAACACAATGACATTGTAGTTTTCAACTGGCCAGTGGATACGGTACGCTTCTTTGGAGATCGAAAAAGTGTAGGAATTAGAAAACCAATCGATAAAAAATCAAATTACGTCAAACGTTGTGTGGGTCTCCCAGGTGACCAATTGAGTATTAAAGATGGGATTGTTTTCATTGATGATAAGGAATTGATTTTACCAGAGCGTGCCAAAGTTCAATATTCATATAAGGTTGCAACTGACGGAACCCAACTGGATCCAAACTTTATTGTAAAAACCCTACAGGTAACAGATCCTGCAGGATACATTACCAATGACAGTTTGTATTTTTCAGCATTGACTGAAGAGGCTGTGGGACAATTAAAACAATTGTCAAATGTCAAAAGCGTGACTCGAATGATTTCACACACGGCAGATGCTTCCATTTTTCCACATACAGAAAACTGGAATGTTGACAATATGGGTCCTATTTACATCCCTGAAGCGGGTAAGACTGTAGAACTAAACAGCAAAACACTGCCGTTCTACCAAGCCATCATCAAGGAGTATGAAGGCAACACCTTAGAAGTTGTTGGAAATACCATCAAAATCAATGGAGAGGTAACCAACCAATACACCTTCAAACAAGACTACTACTGGATGATGGGTGACAACCGTCACAATTCTGAAGACAGTAGATATTGGGGATTTGTTGGAGAGAATCACATTGTGGGTAAACCGGTGTTTATCTGGATGAGTTTGGATCAAAACGTACCAATGAACAAACTATTTGACAAAATTAGATGGGAACGTCTGTTTACTGTAGTTGAAGGTACTGGAAAACCAACATCCTACTTTGGATATTTTGTAGTGGTTTTAGCAGCCTATTTAGGTTTTGACTTCTACAGAAAACGCAAAAAGAAACAAGCAGAAAAAAGAAGATTATAAGCAAAAAGGTTACAGCAATGTAACCTTTTTTTATGCATTCTTTTGAGTATGCATATTTAATTGTAATTTTGGACCTTTAAACACTATTATGCAACAGATCATCATACACCCAACATATTTCCCTTCAATCAGTCATTTTGTAGCGCTAATGCAGGCTACAGAAGTTGTTTTTGAAGTGGAAGACAACTTTCAAAAGCAAACCAACCGCAACAGAATGTACATTTACAGTCCAAACGGATTGCAATTGCTAAACATTCCGGTGAAACACGCCACAGAGACCAAACAAAAATATAAGGATGTGCGCATTGAGAACGATTTTCAATGGCAAAAGAACCACATCAAATCTTTGGAAGCTGCTTACAGAACTTCGCCTTTTTTTGAATATTTTGAGGACGACATTCGTCCGCTGTTTGAAAAAAAGAAAGAATTCTTAATGGATTTCAACTTTGAAATTATGGCGTTTCTTCAAGATGCGTTTGGAACGAATTTCAAGACCTCTAAAACGGTGGAATACCTCAAAGAACAACCGGAAATCATCACAGACTTAAGAAGCTTGGTAGCTGGTAAAAAGGACCAGAATACCTTTGAACCTTACACCCAAGTATTTGGTCAAAAACACGGGTTTTTAAACAATTTGAGCATCTTGGATCTCTTGTTTAACGAAGGTAGATATGGGTTGGATTACTTAAGAGAACAACCACTTAAATTCTAATAAAAAAACGCATCATAATAACCTATTATGATGCGTTTTTTTTATTCTTCTCTCTTGATGTTCAAACGGGTGAAAACTGGAAAGTGATCCGAATTTTTAAAGTCTGAAAAGTTTTTAAAACTCTTTATGATAAACCGTTTGTCCACGAGTATATAATCAATTCTAATGGGGAAGAACTCAAAGTTAAAGGTCTTTCCAAAACCACTACCTGCCTCTTCAAAAGCGTCTTTTAATTTGCCTTTAATCGTGCGGTAATCATAGGAATAAGCACTGTTGTCCATGTCTCCACAGATCACGATAGGCAGGTTGGTTTCCAGCTTGTTTTGACTGATTAACTCCCCTTGCTGTTGTTGTTTGGTAAACGCCTCAGCAATGCGCAACAAAATCTTTTTAGACTGCTTTTCATCAATCTCCTGTTGGATGTCTTCAGAAATTTTGACAGACTGCATGTGCATGCTGTAAACCCTGATGGTATCCCTCTTAATCTTGATGTCCGCATATATGGCATTGTTGTCTGAGTCTTCAAAAATTATTTCTCCCTTGTTGACAATGGGATATTTTGAATAAATGGCCTGACCGGATTTGATGTGCTTGCCAGAAACATTGATGTATTTGTATTTATACCCTTCCAATTTGGGTTTAGCCGCAGTGGTATACTCTTGAAAAGCAACAATAGTGGGTTCATGAGACGCGATGAAATCAGTGATGTCATCTGTGACATTGGGATTGGGCATCCAATCGTAATAATTGAACAGACGCACATTGTAGCTCATTATGGTGATGTCTGTATCTTCAGCAACAATATCCCGACCAGAGAATTTGTAAAACTTAGTAAAGAAGGTCAATCCAAGGATAAAGAGTATGGCAGAAAGTAAAACTTGCTTTTTCAATTGGAACATCCAATAGAGTAAAAAGAGGATGTTAATCACCATCAATACAGGTAAAAACAAGGTCAATACAGAAAGCACCGGGAATAATTTAGGTGCTAAAAAAGGCAAAATATATCCAGCAACAGTAAGTACAGTAACAATAATGTTACTGATGAATACAAATTTGTTGAATAGTGACAAGTTGCGCATGTTAATTATCTCCTGCTTTGAATAAAAAATCTTTTTCTTCTTTGGTTAAACTGTCGTATCCCGACTTGGATATTTTGTCTAGTATATCATCTACCTGTTGTTGTTTGATGTTTTTATCCACCTTGCGGACCACCACCCCGACCTTTTCAGCTTTGGGTGCTGGATTTCTGTGTATTTTAGTAAATGGAGTTCCTTTTGTTGTTGCTTTTTTTGGGCCTATCACCTTTTTAAATGTATCAAAAACATTGGCTAAATCAAAACCTATAAGCAATATTTTTACATATAAAAAACCAAATAGTGCCCCCGCCAAATGTGCAATATGTCCGCCGGTATTGTCCACGGGAATTTGAATCAAATCAATCAAGACTAAAACCGCTGCTATATGCCATATTTTAATGACACCTATTAAAGGCATTTTAAGTGCATAAGACGGATTGTAGCTCACTGTAGCAAAGATGATGGACATGATAGCGCCTGATGCTCCTACCAAAATATTTTCCATTCCAAAAAACTTGGATGTCAGTACAAAGAAAAAACCAGAGAATATGGCACCAAAGAAATACACTACCAAAAACTGTTTGTTGGTAAAGTAGGTATAGAAGAGGCGTCCTACAAAATTCAACATGATCATGTTAAAAAGTAGGTGTAAAAAATTGGCGTGAATGAACGCATAGGTAATTAATGTCCAGGGCTTGTGTAAAACCTCCTCCCATTGTGATGAAAGACTGAAGACAACAAGAAAAGACTCAAACGCATCTTTAAAAAATGCGTTCACCAACAACACAGGAATGGCAATTCCTATATTCCAGAATATAATCTTTTCACAACTACCACCACTTTGATAGCTCAATTTTAATTCTTCTAAAAACTTCATAGGCCAATTACATCCAACGGTTATTATCAAACTGAGTCTTCTTCCAATACCAAACCATTAGGGCACCAAAAACAGCACCTCCAACATGGGCAAAATGCGCAATATTTCCTCCCAGGAAGGAACTTCCAGAAATACCTGAAAACAAATCTAAAGCCACCATTATAGGAACAAAATATTTGGCTTTAATGGGCACTGGAATAAACATCAAAGCCAATTCAGCATTGGGAAACATGATAGCAAATGCAGCTAACAGCCCATAAATAGCACCACTCGCCCCTACTGCTCTAGCAGTAAAGCTTTCTATAAACGATTGAAAATCTGCTCCCAGTATGGATTGCCATTGGAGATTGATTTTCCCTTGACCTAATAAACTATATATCTGTTCTTTAGTTTCTCCAGCGGCAATTAAAAGATCAACTCCACTGTGGAAGGAATAATAATATGCCAAAGATTGCAATAGTGCTGCACCTAAACCACAAGAAAAATAAAAGAATAAAAACTTCTTAGGTCCCCAAAAATGTTCTAAGGTAGAACCAAAAGAAATTAAAGCAAACATATTAAAGAATATGTGTGAAACACTCCCGTGCATAAACATATGCGTTATGGGTTGCCAAAATCTGAATCCTGGATTTTCAAAAAAGTACAACGGGAAATACAAATTGACTACTGGAACCAGTTGTGCTCCAATAAACAGGATCACATTTATTATCAAAAGTTGTTTAACCGTGGGTGTCATTTGCATCATAGGGCGAATTTTTTATCTAATTCAGTTACATCAAGTGTAATGAAGGTTGGTTTATTAAATGGCGAAATGTTGGGCTCTTTACACCCAAACAAACTGTTGACTAAATTTTCTTGTTCTTCTTCATTAAGAGCCGTACCGGTTTTGATACTCAAACTGCGCGCCATGGACTTTGCAATTTGATCTGCCTGATTGTAGGTCTTGTCTGTAAAGTCATCCTGCAAATCAATTAGCAAGATTTCAATTAATTTAGCCACTTCACTCTCAATGATGGTCACGGGTAAACCAGAGATCAACACATTGTCTGAGTTCATTTGTTCAAACATAAACCCCATGTGTTCCAGATCATGTCTTAACTCTTCAATCATGCGCATCTCGTGATTAGAGAAATACAATTGAAGCGGAAATAGTAACTGTTGACTTGGTGCTTTATGTAACGTAATATTTTCTAAAAATTGTTCAAAAAGCACTCTTTGATGTGCTCTTTGTTGATTTAAAATCATCATTCCCGATTTGATCGGACTGATGATGTATTTTTTGTGTATCTGATAAGTGCGCTTTGAGGCTTGATGGGTATCATCAATACTTTCAAATAGAGACCCTGTAACCTCATCACTCTCAAAAGAGATGTCTGTGGTATCCCATGATTTGGAAGGCAGGGTTTCATCAATCGCAGCGGTATCTGCTTTTAAATTCACATATAACGACTCCCAATTTTGTGTGTTGTTGGACTTTGGAACTTCATGAAAACGTTCCTGAGTCTTCTTTGGGGCGGTATCAAACGCCTCCTGGGTTGAAATTCTGGTATCAAACGGATTCCCATTGCCAAAAGCCTTGGAACTTCCACCACTGTAACTGCTGAAATTAGAAGCACTCAATTTGGACGTATACGTTTGAGAAGTTTCCATCTCCTCCTCTTTAAATGGATTAAATGACGTATCCACGTCTATAGTAGGCTTTACCGCTTCCTTTTTGATCATGTCTACAGGTAAATCCAAAGAGTGGTCCCGATCAAAATCAATGGCATTAGCCACAGAAAACTGACCGATTCCGTGTTTGACAGCCGCTCTTAAAATGGCGTATAACGCCTGTTCGTCGTCAAATTTGATTTCCGTCTTTGTGGGATGGATGTTGATATCTATTGAATTTGGAGGAACGTCCAAAAACAAAAAATAGCTTGGTTGACTCCCGTCTTTCAACAATCCTTCAAAGGCTGACATGATGGCGTGGTGCAAATAATGACTTTTGATATAGCGTTCATTGACAAAGAAAAATTGCTCTCCTCTGTTTTTCTTGGCAAACTCTGGTTTACCAACAAAACCGCGAATGGAAACTAAATCTGTATCTTCATGAACAGGCACTAATTTTTCATTTGTCTTCCCACCAAAAACATTGACCAAACGTTGACGCAAATTACTAATGGGCAGGTTGAACACCTCACTCCCATTGTGAATCAAAGTAAAGTGAATTTCTGGGTGTGCTAACGCTACACGTTCAAAATCATCAACGACGTGTCTGAATTCCACACTGTCAGATTTTAAGAAATTGCGACGTGCAGGTATGTTGTAAAATAAATTTTTGATTAAAAAAGAGGTTCCGTTGGGAATGACAGCAACTTCTTGAGAAAGGACATTACTTCCCTCCATGATGATGTGTGTACCCAATTCATCTGCAGCTTGTTTTGTCTTTAACTCCACATGGGCAATTGCAGCGATAGAAGCCAATGCTTCTCCACGAAAACCTTTGGTATGCAAGGCGAACAAATCCTCAGCCTGTCTGATTTTTGACGTAGCATGACGTTCAAAACACAGCCTGGCATCTGTAACATTCATACCTTTTCCATTATCAATCACGTGGATCAGTGTTTTACCCGCATCCTTGACAATTAACTTTATGTCTGTAGCACCAGCATCTACGGCATTTTCAACCAATTCTTTGACAACTGAAGACGGACGTTGAACCACTTCTCCAGCAGCAATTTGGTTGGCTACGTGATCTGGTAATAATTGAATTATGCTTGACATTTGGCTTTGTATTTTTATATCTTAAACGGTATTCTAACTCACAAATTTAATGATTTTGAAAGGAAATATCCTTTAAACTGTGGTATAATATAAAAAATACATCATATAGATTTTAAATGATAAAAAAAAGGGCCCAACTCCAATAGAGTAGGCCCTTTTTTACATATAATATAAATAAATTCAAATCACATAAAGGAATTAGTTTCCTAACGCAAGCATTTTTAAGGCTGCTACAGCAGCTTCAGTACCTTTGTTTCCGTGAACACCGCCACTTCTGTCCAAAGACTGTTGTTC
>JAGHSS010000166.1 GCA_018065745.1 Candidatus Neoflavobacterium equi
AATATATCTTCCATTTGTGTGTTTTTAATTTATAATCCCCTCGTTTTAATAGGAAAAGAAACACACACCAATGGAAATACAGATCAGACCCCTCCAAATAACAGATTACGACGGCATGCTCAAAAGCATGCACGATGCATACAATGATGATCCCTCAGAAACCTGGCTCTTCTCAGACATAGAAACCCTCGTTACCCTTTTTCCAGAAGGTCAGCTCTGTGTTGACGTGGACGGCTATATCGCAGCTGTAGCCCTGACCATCATCCTCAACTCCAAAACCACCAAGTTGGAATCCAGTTACGACATCATCACAGACAACGGCAAGTTCTTAAAACACGACGATGAAGGGGACATCATGTACGGCATAGAAATATTTGTTTCCCCAAAATTCAGAAAGCTCCGCCTGGGCAGACGTTTGTATGACGCCAGAAAAGAGCTCTGTGAACAGCTCAATCTCAAGTCAATCATGGCAGGCGGACGCATCCCCAATTACCACAATTATTCCAATACCCTCAGTCCAAGGCAGTACATAGAGAAAGTCAAGATGAAAGAGATCTATGATTCCACCCTCAGTTTCCAGCTGTCCAATGACTTTTATGTGAAAAAGATCCTCAAGCACTACCTTCCAGACGACCTTGAGTCCATGGAATATGCCACCCTCTTGGAGTGGAACAACATCTATCATGAGCCAGAGGCCAAATCCAATTCAGCCACAAAAAAGACCACCCGCATCGGTTTGGTCCAATGGCAAATGCGCCTCTTCCCAGACATACAAGCCTTTTATGATCAGATTGAATTCTTTGTGCAAGCCGTCTCAGATTACGGCGCAGATTTCATCATGTTCCCAGAGTTTTTCAACACCCCACTCATGCAGCCATACAATGATTTGCAGGAGATTCGCGCCATGCAAAAACTCGCAGAATCCACCAAGGAGATTGTTGCCAAGATGCAAGAGTTTGCCATCAGTTACAACGTCAACATCATTGCCGGTTCCATGCCCGTCAAAGAGCGCAAAAAATTATATAACGTCTCTTATCTCTGCCACCGCAGCGGCAAGTTAGACTCCTTTAAAAAAGTGCACATCACCCCAAATGAAGTCAAGTATTATGGGCTTTCAGGAGGGAATGATATTAAGGTTTTTGATACAGATGCCGGCAAGATTGGGATCTTGATCTGCTATGATGTAGAGTTTCCAGAACTGAGCAGAATACTGGCAGACCAAGGCATGGAAATTCTCTTTGTGCCCTTCATGACAGATACCCAAAACGGCTATACCCGCGTGCGCTGTTGTGCCCAAGCACGCGCCATTGAAAATGAGTGTTATGTCGCCATTGCCGGCAGCGTTGGGAATTTGCCCAAAGTCAACAATATGGACATACAATACTCTCAGTCAGCCGTGTTCACTCCTTCAGATTTTGCCTTTCCAACAAACGCAATCAAATCTGAGGCAACGCCAAACACAGAAGCCGTTTTGATTTGTGACGTGGATCTGTATGCCCTCAAAGAGCTACACGAATACGGAACCGTCAAAATTCTCAAAGACAGAAGAAAAGATTTGTACAAAATCCAGCTGTTGAAAAACATTACCTAGAAGCAATGTTGAGAACCGTCAAAAGGCAAAGGGCAACCCATTTTATTTTTTGACGTGATATAACACAGATCGAGTAGGGAACACATAAAAATCTTTTTATCTTTGTTCCATGAATGAGAATTTAGATCCAACAAACAAAAGGTTTTCACCAGAAGATAATGATGTAGAAAGAAAACTACGTCCACTCTCCTTTGATGATTTTTCCGGACAAGATCAGGTGTTAGAAAACTTAAAAGTTTTTGTAGAAGCTGCCAACCAGCGCGGCGAAGCACTAGATCATACGCTTTTCCACGGCCCTCCAGGTTTGGGTAAAACCACCTTGGCAAATATTTTGGCCAATGAGTTAGGCGTTGGCATCAAAATTACCTCAGGACCCGTTTTGGACAAACCAGGAGATTTAGCCGGTTTGTTGACCAATTTGGAAGAGCGCGATGTACTGTTCATTGACGAGATTCACCGTTTGAGTCCCGTTGTAGAAGAGTATTTGTATTCAGCCATGGAAGATTTCAAGATTGACATCATGATTGAATCCGGACCAAATGCCAGAACGGTACAAATCAACTTGAATCCCTTCACGCTTGTAGGAGCAACAACCAGATCAGGATTGTTGACATCGCCAATGCGTGCCCGTTTTGGAATCCAAAGCAGGTTGAAATACTACACCACAGAATTGCTGAGCACCATTGTGGAGCGCAGTTCTTATATTTTGGGCGTTCCCATTTCTCTTGAAGCTGCCATAATCATTGCCAGCAGAAGTAGGGGAACACCAAGGATTGCCAATGCCTTGTTGAGACGTGTTAGAGATTTTGCACAGATCAAAGGGAACGGTTCTATAGATGTTGAAATTGCCAATTTTGCTTTGAGAGCGCTTAATGTTGACGCCCATGGATTGGATGAGATGGACAACAAAATCCTCAACACCATCATTGATAAATTCAAAGGTGGACCTGTGGGATTGAGTACCCTTGCCACTGCGGTTTCAGACAATGCAGAAACCATTGAAGAAGTGTATGAACCTTTTTTAATTCAAGAAGGATTCATCATGAGAACTCCAAGAGGAAGAGAAGTTACAGAGAAAGCATACAAGCATTTGGGCAAGACCAATCCCAACATACAAAATGGTTTATTTGACAACTAGTGGAAGAACAGCATAAAGAAAAATATACCCAAATGATAAAAGCCGAAGCCAAGCGCCTCGGCTTTTTGTCATGTGGTATTTCCAAAGCAGATTTTTTAGAAGCAGAAGCGCCCCGTTTGGAATCCTGGTTAAACAACAATTACCACGGGCAAATGGCATATATGGCCAATCACTTTGACAAGCGCTTGGATCCCCGTCTTTTGGTTGACGGTGCCCAATCCGTTGTGTCGTTACTTCTCAATTATTATCCCTCAGAAATACAAAATCCAGACAGTTATAAGGTGTCCAAATATGCCTATGGTCAAGATTACCACAAGGTTATTAAACAAAAGTTAACGGAATTCCTACAATTTATTTCCCAAAATATTGGAGAAGTCAACGGCAGGGCTTTTGTTGATTCTGCCCCCGTTTTGGACAAAGCATGGGCGGCAAAATCAGGCCTTGGATGGGTGGGTAAGAACAACAATCTCATCAGTAAAAAACAAGGTTCTTTTTTCTTTGTTGCAGAGTTGATCATAGATCTTCCACTTCAGTATGATCAACCAACAACAGACCATTGTGGGAGCTGTACCAAATGCATAGATGCCTGTCCAACACAAGCCATAACCCAAGCATATACAGTGGATGGCAGCAAGTGTATCTCTTACTACACCATTGAGTTAAAGGAGAATATACCAGATCAAATGCGTGGAAAATTTGACAATTGGATGTTTGGATGTGACGTCTGCCAAGACGTTTGTCCCTGGAATAGATTTTCCCAACCACACACAGAAAAACAGTTTGTTCCCAATGCAGAATGGCTGGAATATTCCAAGACTGATTGGGAGGAAATTACCCAAGATACCTTCCATCGGGTATTTGTGAATTCTCCACTAAAAAGATCAAAATATGAAGGAATTGTGAGAAATGTTAAATTCCTTAAATATTGAAAACTTAATTGTTTTATAACTCTTTGTTTAACGTTATATTTGTAAGTTAGTAAAATAATAAACTTATGCACAAAGACACAAAACGAAGAGAAGCTTTACTGTACCACGCAAAACCCAGACCTGGGAAAATTGCTGTGGTGCCTACAAAGAACTATGCATCACAGCGTGATTTATCATTAGCATATTCACCAGGTGTAGCTGAACCGTGTTTAGAGATTGCAAAAGATGTAAAAAACGTTTATAAATATACCGCAAAGGGTAATTTAGTTGCAGTGATTTCTAATGGTACAGCTGTTTTAGGATTGGGAGACATCGGTCCTGAGGCATCTAAACCAGTAATGGAAGGGAAAGGATTACTTTTTAAAATTTTCGCAGATATTGATGTATTTGATATTGAGGTTGATACCAAAGATATTGATGCGTTTGTAGAAACAGTAAAAAATATTGCACCAACTTTTGGTGGAATTAACTTGGAAGATATCAAAGCGCCAGAATCTTTTGAGATTGAGCGTCGTTTAAAAGAAGAGTTAGATATTCCTGTAATGCATGACGACCAACACGGAACGGCAATTATTTCTGCTGCTGCCTTGTTGAATGCATTAGAATTGGCTGGTAAAAAAGTAGATGAAATTAAATTGGTTGTTTCAGGAGCTGGTTCAGCTGCTTTAGCATGTTCTAATTTATATTTATTGCTTGGAGTGAAAAAAGAAAACATCACCATGTTTGACAAAGACGGGGTGATTTCTTCAGACAGAACAGATCTTCTAGACGTTCACAGACAATATGCAAGAGACATCAAAGGCATGACATTAGCGCAAGCAATGGTTGATGCAGATATGTTCTTGGGATTGTCAGCTCCAAATGTTTTAACTCCAGAAATGTTGTTAACCATGTCAAGCAATCCAATTGTTTTTGCAATGGCCAACCCAGTTCCAGAAATTGACTATGATTTAGCCATTGCTACACGTGAGGACATCATCATGGCAACGGGTAGATCAGACAAACCAAATCAAGTTAACAATGTACTTGGATTCCCATTCATTTTTAGAGGAGCTTTAGATGTTAGAGCAACTAAAATCAATGAAGAGATGAAAATGGCAGCGGTTCATGCTTTAGCAAAATTGGCAAAAGAATCTGTTCCAGAACAAGTAAACATTGCATACGGAGAGAAAAAATTAATCTTTGGTAAAGATTACATCTTGCCAAAACCATTTGACCCGCGTTTGATTTCAGAAATTCCACCAGCAGTTGCAAAAGCAGCAATGGATTCTGGAGTTGCTACAGAACCAATCACAGATTGGGACAAGTACAGAGATGAGTTGATTGACCGCATGGGATCAGATAATAAAATGGTGCGTTTGTTATCAAACAGAGCCAAGACAGATCCAAAGCGAATTGTCTTTGCAGAAGCAGATCATTTGGACGTTTTAAAAGCAGCTCAATAGTGAAAGAAGAAGGTATTGGAGAACCAATCCTTTTGGGTAACAAAGAGACTATTTTGGAATTGAAAGAAGAGATCGGTTTTGATGCTGATGTTGAAATTTACGACCCAAAAAGCAAAGAAGAAGATCAAAGAAGAATGCGTTATGCAGAAACGTTGTGGCAAACAAGACAACGCAAAGGCACAACCAATATTGATGCAAACAAAATGATGCGTGAGCGCAATTATTTTGCAACAATGATGGTGAACTCTGGAGATGCGGACTGTTTGGTAACTGGATATTCAAGAAGTTATCCAACGGTGATCAAGCCCATCTTGGAAATGATTGAAAAAGCACCAGGAGTAACCAAAGTGGCAACAGCAAATATGATGTTGACAGACCGCGGACCGTTATTCTTGTCTGACACCGCAATCAATCCAAATCCTTCTGCAGAAGATATTTCTAAAATTGCAATCATGACAGAAAGAACCATGCGTATGTTTGGTTTAGACCCAGTTATTGCATTGGTATCGTTCTCAAACTTTGGATCGTCTTCTAATGAAAGTGCTCAGAAAATGAGTAAAGCAGTAAGTTATTTACATGAATATCACCCAGAGATGATTGTTGATGGAGAGATTCAAACAGACTTTGCTTTAAACCCAGAAATGTTGAAAAGTAAATTCCCATTCTCAAAATTAGTGAATAAGAAAGTGAACGCTTTGGTATTCCCTAATCTTGATGCAGCAAATATTACATATAAGTTGTTGAAAGAATTAAACAAAGCAACATCAATCGGACCTATTATCTTGGGATTAGACAAACCTGTTCACGTGTTCCAATTGGGAGCAAGCGTTGAAGAGATGGTAAATATGGCGGCAGTAGCTGTTGTTGATGCTCAAGAAAAAGAAAAGAGACACAAAATGTTTAAACGCTAGTATAATCAATTTGTCATCCTGTTTTTTCAGGATGACAAATTCTTATTTTAAAATTTACGTATGATTGCACATATTCACGGTAGACTGGTGGAAAAAACACCCACAGAGGTCGTTATAGAATGTAATGGAGTGGGCTATGCCATTCACATTTCACTACATACATACGCGTTACTCCCAGAAGGAGAAAACGTCAAGCTTTATACCTACATGCAAATAAAAGAAGATGCACATACGCTTTTCGGGTTTGCTGAAAAGGCAGAACGAGAATTGTTTAAACTTTTAATTTCTGTTTCAGGCGTTGGAGCGGGAACGGCAAGAACCATGCTGTCCTCTTTAGAGCCAAAACAAATCATCAATTCCATAGCAACCGGAGATGTAGCAACCATTCAATCCATCAAGGGGATTGGGGCTAAAACAGCTCAAAGGGTTATTTTGGACTTGAAAGACAAGGTACTGAAAATATATGCCATTGATGAAGTGACCTTAGTTGCATCCAATTCAAACAAAGAAGAAGCTTTACAAGCTTTAGAGGTTTTGGGATTCTTGAGGAAATCTGCAGAAAAAGTTGTAGAGAAAATTTTCAATGAAGATCCATTAGCAACGGTGGAAACGATTATTAAAAAAGCGCTTAAAAACTTGTAAGTATTGAAAATGAACCAACCATACCAACTATTCAAAATACTGTTTGTCCTACTAGCAACTTTATTTATACCACATTTTTTACAGGCGCAAGAAATAGAAAATGACACCATCAAAGGTGCAGATTTGGGTAAGATTGAATTGAATAACCCAAAGTCTATTTTAGAAGCATATACTTATGATCCAGATTCGGATCGGTATATCTATACCAAAACATTTGATGGATTTAATATCAATTATCCCATCATTTTAACTCCAGCTCAATATGAAAAGCTGGCGTTACAAGAATCCATGCGCACCTACTATCAACAAAAGTTGAAAGCAATGGATAATTTGGACGGTACTGACAATGGTCAAAAAGATCTTTTGCCACGTTACTATGTCAACTCAAGTTTCTTTGAGGCAATCTTTGGTGGGAACACCATTGATGTAAAACCTTCAGGATCTGTTGAGATGGATTTGGGAGGCCGTTATACCAAACAGGACAACCCATCATTCTCACCAAGAAACAGAAAGACTTTTACCTTTGACTTTGATCAGAGAATAAACATGAGTCTTCAAGGGAAGGTAGGAACCAGATTGAATGTGAATGCAAATTACGACACCCAATCAACCTTCAACTTCCAAAATCTAATCAAATTAGATTACAGTCCTACAGAAGATGACATCCTACAAAAGATTGAAGTTGGAAATGTAAGTTTCCCACTGAGCAACTCTTTGGTACGTGGTGCACAGTCTTTATTTGGGGCAAAAATGCAGATGAAGTTTGGAAAGACTACCGTTACTGGAGTGTATTCTGAACAAAAATCTCAAACAAAATCCGTGACTGCACAAGGAGGTGGAACCATGCAAGAATTTGAAGTTTTCGCTTTAGATTATGATGCTGACAGACACTATTTCCTTTCTCAATACTTCAGAAATAAATATGATGAAGCTTTAAAGACCTATCCATACATCAACAGCAGGGTGCAAATCACCCGCATGGAAGTATGGGTTACCAACAAGCAAAATACCATCAACGGTCAGAACAACAACCTGAGAAACATCATTGCCCTTCAAGATTTGGGGGAGGGCCGTTTGACCAATGCTTACGGGGTTGATATTACCAACCAAGCCGTGGGTGTTTTCAATCAAAACATTCCAAATTTCTTCAACAACTCCCAAGTAAACAGTCCAGCAGACAACAGCAATAACTTGTTCAATCCTGCTGCTATTGGAAGCAACGGTTTGTTGAGAGCTGCCATTCGCGATGTTGCTACAGCAGGAAGCGGATTCAGTGGTGCCGTTCAAGCGCGTGAAGGTTTGGATTACACCAAATTGGAGAGTGCCCGCAAATTGACAGAGTCTGAATACAACTACCACCCACAGTTGGGATATATTTCCTTGAACCAACGTCTTTCAAATGATGAAGTTCTTGCAGTAGCATACCAATATACCATTGGAGACAAGGTATATCAAGTAGGGGAATTTGGTACAGACGGTGTGGACGCTACAAGTGTAGATTCAGGTATTCCAACTTCTCAAAACTTGATTTTGAAAATGTTGAAGAGTAACTTGAACAACATTTCGCAGCCATCATGGGATTTGATGATGAAAAATATTTATCAAATACCAAGTGCATACCAATTGTCACAAGAGGATTTTGTATTCAATATCTTGTATACAGATCCATCGCCAATCAATTACATAACGCCAGCTGCTGGTTTTGGAATTACCCAACCTCAGGTAGCTTTACCAACAGATATTACAGAAACACCTTTGTTGCGCGTGTTTGATTTGGATAAATTAAATTACACCAATGACCCGCAAAACAACGGGGACGGTTTCTTTGACTTTATTCCGGGAATGACAGTGGACACCCAAAACGGTCGCATCATTTTCACCACTGTGGAACCTTTTGGAGCTTCTTTATTTGAGAAATTGAGGACAGATGTTGCTCAAAATTACGATGGAGATGAAACAGACGGAACCCTGTACAATGCCAACCAGAGAAAATACGTTTTCCAAAACTTGTACAAAAAATCTCAGTCTTTAGCACTTCAAGACAGTCAAAAAAATAAATACCAATTAAAAGGTAAATTCAAATCTACTGGAGGATCAGGTATTCCAATCGGTGCATACAATGTTCCTCAAGGATCAGTTGTAGTGAGCGCTGGTGGACGTGTTTTGATGGAAGGAGTTGATTATACGGTAGACTATCAAAGAGGGATGGTTAACCTTTTAGATCCATCTTTGGCAAATTCAAATACACCTGTTAACATCTCTGTGGAAAACAACGCTGTTTTTGGACAACAAACCAGACGTTTCTACGGATTAAATGTGGAGCACAAATTCAATGAAAAAGTGCAATTGGGGGCTACCTATTTGAGAATGTCTGAAAAGCCATTCACACAAAAATCAAGTTACGGTCAAGAGTCTGTCAACAATACCATTGTTGGAGTGAACGGACAGTTTGCGTCAGAAGTGCCTTTGTTGACACGCTTGGTAAACAAATTGCCAAACATTGATACAGATGTAACATCAAATGTCTCTTTCAGAGGAGAGTTTGCATACTTGATGCCAGATGCAGCAAAACAAGACCAGATGAATGGAGAGCCAACCATTTATGTAGATGACTTTGAAGGTTCACAAACCACTATTGATTTGAGAGCTCCAACTTCGTGGTTCTTGTCCAGTGCGCCAATCGGGTTTGGTGGAGAGAAAACAGAAAATGATTTATCTTATGGATTCAGACGTGCCAAATTATCTTGGTACACCATTGATCCCGTTTTTTACATAGATTCACAAAGACCATCGGGAATCACGCAAAGAGACATTGGATTTAACAACACCAGAAGAATTTATTCAGAAGAGTTGTATCCATATACAGACATTGCAAGAGGAGAAAGTACCGTTGTTTCCACCCTGGATTTAACTTACTATCCAAACCAAAGAGGACCTTACAATTTCAGTCCGCTGGCAGATCCTGTAAGCAATGAATTACAGAATCCAACACAAAACTGGGGAGGGATCATGCGTTCATTGAATGCGACAAACTTTGAACAATCCAATGTGGAGTACATCCAATTCTGGGTGATGGATCCATATTATACAACCAATCCGGATCTAGCTACTTCAGGGAGCAACAATGGAAAATTGGTGATCAACCTTGGAGAAATTTCTGAAGACGTTTTAAAAGACGGAAGAAAATTATATGAGAATGGATTGCCAAATGTGGGATCAACCACACCAACGCACACATCCAACTGGGGTAAAATTCCAGCGTCACAATCGTTGATTTATGCCTTTGATGCAGATGCGGCAAACAGGGAAGTACAAGATGTAGGTTTAGACGGTTTGAATGATGCTGAAGAGGCAACATTCCATCCAAGATTTGCCGCTAGTCCTGATCCTGCTGGAGATAACTATCAATATTTTGTGGATGCTTCAGGAACTATTTTGGAGCGCTATAAAAATTACAATGGAACACAAGGGAACTCACCGGTATCACTTTCTGATACCAACAGAGGAAATTCAACCTTGCCAGATACAGAAGACATCAACCGTGACAACACCATGAACACCATTGATGCCTACTTTAAATTTGAAATTCCAATTTCTCAAAATCCAGTTGTTGGAACAGATTACATCACTGACATTGTAACGACTAACGGTATCAATACCTCAGTAGGAACAGAGAATGTAAGATGGATTCAATACAAGGTGCCTATTTTAGAATTGGCAAATGATCCTGCAAACAAAGAAGGGGATATCAGTGATTTCCGTTCGGTACGTTTCATGCGTATGTTCTTAACAGGATTCCAAGAGCAGGTAACCTTGCGTTTTGGAGCTTTGGATTTGGTACGTGGGGAGTGGAGAAGATATACTTCTTCATTGGATTACAGAGATACAAATATTGCTGATGACAACACAGGTTTTGATGTTGGAGCAGTAAACATTCAAGAGAATTACAACCGCGAGCCGGTAAATTATGTATTGCCTCCAGGAGTGGTGCGTGAGCAGTTGAACAACAACAATTCCATCATCAACCAGAATGAGCAATCGTTGACATTAAAAGTATACAGTAAAGACGGTTCACCAAGTGGTGGTTTGGAAGCGAATGATTCCAGAGCAGTATTTAAAAATGTGAGTGTGGATATGCGTCAGTACAAAAAATTGCGCATGTTCTTGCACGCTGAATCTCTTAAAAATAGAAATTCACTTCAAGACGGTGAAATGGTTGCTTTCTTAAGATTTGGTAATGACTTTACAGAAAACTTCTATGAAGTTGAAATTCCGTTAAAAGTGACCAATCCAGGAGCACGTGATCCTTATGATATTTGGCCAAATGCCAATGAAGTAGAATTGCCATTAGCTCTTTTGACTCAGTTAAAAGTGATGGCTTTACAAAATACCTTGCCGGCAGACAATGATCCAAATGATGGAATTCAGTATGTGGCAGAATCGTTCTTAGACAACAGTTTGGCAGGAAGAGAAAATGCCTTGAGATTGGGGATCAAAGGAAATCCTAATTTTGGATTTGTGAGAACCTTGATGGTTGGGGTAAGAAATGCTTCCGGACAAAATATAGAAGGTGAAGTGTGGTTCAATGAATTGCGCATGTCAGGTTTGGACAATAAAGGAGGTTGGGCTGCAGTTGCGGCTTTGGATTCCAATGTGGCAGACTTTGCAACGGTTTCTGCAACAGGTAGAAGATCAACCATTGGTTTTGGAGGATTGGAAGACGGTGCAAATGACAGAAGTAGAGATGACGTTATTCAGTACAACATCATGACCAATGTCAATGCAGGTCAATTGTTACCTAAGAAATGGGGTGTTCAAATCCCGTTCAATTATTCTGTAGGAGAAGAGACCATCACACCAAAGTATGATCCATATTATCAGGACATACAGTTAAAGGATTTGGTAGCCATCACTCAGGATGAAGCAGAGAAAAAGAACATTGAAAACAGAGCTGAAGATTACACCAAGAGAACCAGTGTAAACTTTATTGGGGTAAGAAAAGAACGCGCACCAGAGCAGAAGCAACATGTGTATGACGTTGAAAACTTGACCCTGTCTCATTCATATAATGAGACCTATCACAGAGATTACCAGATAGAAGATCAGATTGATAAAAACACCCGTTCTTCTGTTGACTATGCATATTCTTTTAACACCAAGCCTTTGGAGCCTTTGAAAAACAAAGAGTTCATGAAGAAGAGCAGTTACTGGAATTTGTTGCGTGATTTCAACTTGAATTATTTGCCGTCTAATATTTCTTATTCACACAATGTGGTAAGACAATACAACAGACAACAATTCAGACAGGTGGAAGTGGAAGGAATTGGCTTGAGTCCATTGTACAGAAGAAATTACTTCTTCAACTACAACTACGGTTTCAACTTCAATTTGACCAAATCATTGCGCATCAATTACAATGCAATGTCTAATAATATTGTAAAAAATTATTATGACGAATTCCAAAATCCGGACGAGACCTTGGACATTTGGCATGATTATTTAAACGTGGGTACCACAGATTTACACAACCAACAAATTGTGTTGAACTATGATTTACCACTTAATAAATTACCGTTCTTTAGTTTCATTAAGTCTACCTATTCATATACCAGTGATTTCAACTGGCAACGTGCGTCAGACGCGTTGGCAAATATTGAGTTTGAAGGACAGTCTTATGCTTTGGGGAATACCATTCAAAATTCAGGTGCGCACCGTTTGAACACCACGTTGAATATGGACAATTTCTACAAGTATATTGGATTGACTAAAAAAGCAGTTAAGCAAGCGCCAAAAACAAGTTCAGGTCCACCAAAACCAGGACAAAAAGTCGTTGCTCAGCCGGTAGCTAAGAAAGAGCGTCCATTGTTGTTGGAACGTGCCATTGGGGTGTTGACAAGTGTCAAAATGCTTCAGGTAAATTACACGCAAAATGAAGGAACAGTATTGCCAGGATACACACCTGGAGTAGGGTATTTTGGAACAACAACCCCAGGTTTGGGATTTGTTGTGGGAGGTCAACAAGACATCAGATATGAAATGGCGAGAAAAGGGTATTTGACTTATTATCCAGAGTTCAACCAAAACTTTACAAAAGTTTCAAATAAGACGTTGAACATTTCAGGACAATTGGAAATTTTCCCAGATCTTAAAATAGATATTAAGGCAGACAGAAATAAGAACATCAATTATTCAGAGCAATACGACGTGTCAGCAGACGGCAGATACAATTCATTGTCTCCTTATGATTATGGTAATTATTCCATTTCAACCGTGTTGATCAAAACGGCTTTTGCACAGTCTGACGTGAATGTTTCAGAGACGTTCAACACCATGAAAGAAAACAGATTGGTGATTGCAAACAGATTGGCTCAAGAGCGTTATGGAGCTAACGTTCCAAGATATGGAGATGCGAATAATCCAATTCCATCAGCGACAGATCCAAACTATGCGTTTTTTGTTGCCAATCAAGGATATCCTGTCGGGTATGGTAAAAACAGCCAATCCGTTTTGATTCCATCCATGTTGTCTGCATATACTGGTAAAGAGGCGAACGGCGTTTCTACAGGTATTTTCAGAGATATTCCAATTCCAAACTGGGATTTGAAATACACAGGATTGATGCGTATGAAGTTCTTTAAAGACAATTTCAAACGCTTCTCATTGCAACACGGATACAGTGCGTCATACACCATGAATTCCTTCCGTTCAAATTTTGATTACAATCAAAATCCAAACGGTCAAGACAACAATGGAATTGGTAACTTCTACAGCAAGACGATTGTTTCAAACGTCAATTTAGTAGAGAGTTTCAATCCGTTAATCAAGGTTGATTTTGAGTTGAAGAATTCGTTTAAAGTTTTGGCAGAGTTGAAAAGAGACCGTATGATGTCCATGAGTTTTGACAACAATTTGTTGACAGAAGTTCAAGGAAATGAATACACCTTTGGATTGGGGTACCGTGTGAAAGACGTGACGATTAATTCAAAATTGGCTGACAATAACAATGGAGTGATCAAAAGTGATTTGAATTTAAAGGCTGATATATCGTATAGAAACAATACCACCATTGTTCGTTATTTAGATTACGACAACAATGAGTTGGGTGGAGGTCAGAATTTGTGGTCTGTGAGATTCCAAGCAGATTATTCTTTCAGTAAAAACCTGACGGCTATTTTCTATTATGATCATACCTTCTCAAAAGCGGTGATCTCAACAACGTTCCCAATCACCAATATTAGATCAGGATTCACACTGCGCTATAA